>DAOVMD010000183.1 GCA_030630935.1 Candidatus Mcinerneyibacteriota bacterium
CTTTGGTTTTGACTTCAAAGAGATATTCAGACCCGGAGCGGGCTTTGACATTGGAACAGGCTTTGATATTTTCGGAACGAGCTTCGACATCGGAGCAGGTTTTGACATTTTCGGAACGGGGTTTGACATCCCCGGAGCGGGGTTTGACACTATTCTGATCATTTGCCAAGGCCTGCTCCAATGTCAAAGCCTGTTCCAGGCCCTGTGTACTGAAAGTGTTGATTTGAAAAGATAATATGATAATTATAATGAGGAGTAAAACATTTATTTTAACGGTCGATATTTTCATTTTAATATGGGGAGCAAGCTCCCTTCCGGGTCAAAGCCTGCTCCAGGCCAAAGCCCGCTACGGGCTACTGACCTTTATAGAGCATTATTCGGTATGTTTTATGTATCTTGAACTGCTCGCCGTTCAGGCGTCCTGCAAAGAATTTCTTCTCGGTCTTTTCAATCTTCTTTCTATATATCTTTTTAAGGACCTTGAACCCCTTCGGATAGTTCATGTCAAAATATTTAAAGATTATATTCCACATCGGCTGTGCAACTTGAATTATGAAACCGTTAACAATATCCATGTTTGGCGCAGTGAAATCTGTGATGTCAACATCTTTGATAAGCTCCAGGGGGAAATCTTCAATGAATTCTAGGAACTTGGATAGAGTATGTCCGCCGCTCAGTGCGCTCTTCTGCCCGGGTGCACCCGTCTTGAAAAAGTCACTGATGAGAATATATCCATTCTTATTAAGGATCTTTAACGACTTAGGAATAGAGTATCTTGTAGGGATGTATTGAAAACTTTCACTAAATAGAATAAGGTCATATTTTTTATCTGTCTTTAAATCCTCGAACTTGGTTTCAAATACATCACTGCCCTTTCCGATATTTTTCCTAGCGGCAGCAGCCAGGTCAGGGCTTGGAGTTAAGCAGTCAACTTTATAACCCTTCTCAAGAAGCCTCTTCGTCGTCATTCCGGCACCACCACCGACATCAAGGATTGTCTTCACTCCCTCTGGAATATGTGATATTAATTGCTCCGAATATTTAGCCTGCGCTTTTACCATATTTGAAATGTCCAGCTCCATATCTTCTGTCCAGTACCCGTAATGCAGGTCCTCAGCCTTTAGGAAATACTTCCCCATAATCAAGCTAACCGCCAGCCCTGCTTCCTTTGAATCATACTTTCGTTTCTTACCCATTTATATATCCCTTACTTTAAAGTTAAATTACCCAACACGGTCGTATTATATATTTTTATAAATCACAAACATAGGCATTGTCCTGAGTGATTAAAGTATGCCCATTGATACGTAGTTAAAGAACTTTGGAACTAAAATTAGATATCCTCAGTTTTTGGTTTTGGTTTGTTCCTGAATGCTTCTTCCCAGTTAATTTTTGCGGTGAACTGCATAACAAGGAATAGAGTTAAGATGCAGAGAATTGTAATTGCCAGCCCTGTAAATTTTTCGAAGAAGAACGTATAAGAGAATAGTACCTGGTAAACGAGTTGTGCTATGAGGATTGATGAGAACGCCTTTTTTACACCTATAATAATTCTCATATAAGAGAATATTAATAGAATTGATATCACCGCGCTTATTGCGAATGCCAAGTGAATAGAAATATGATCGACCAGGTATGCCATCAGGAGGTGGAAGCTGAAGTATGCAGGTGCGATAAACATATAATGCATCGGGTGAATTTTTATATCCTTAATAATAGATATAATAAATATAAGGAAGAAGAATAAGAATAGTGATACCCATGCCCATAGAGTTACTTTCCCGACCCATGGCCCCGGATTAAGTTTTTGCGGCATTTTCATACCTATCTGAACACCTGAGAGTAGGTTTGTATATGTCCAATCCAGGTTCCAACCACTTGAAATTTCTTCTTTATTCGATGGCGAAATGCTATTTTGCGGAAAATCGATATCTTTAAAATCGGTTTTCATTTTCAGATTGAAATTCTTAATCTGGGAGACATTCGTTCCAAAATTATACCACCATTCATCCAGACCCTGGGACTCGTAAGATATTATAATAATCTCAGTTTTTCTTGGAGCAACCAGAAATTTCTGAACGACTTTGCCACCGGTGATTTCGATATTCTCAACTTCTTTCCCTGCAATAGAAAACTTGAAGTTATCATATATTGCCTTGCTGTTAGGGAATTCAAAAATTATAAATGTTTCTCTTGCAACTTCTGTTTCATTCGCTACTGTATAAATTCCTTCGAAATTTACTTTATATGTTGAATACCATAATA
Source organism: Candidatus Mcinerneyibacteriota bacterium (assembly GCA_030630935.1). Classification (GTDB taxonomy): domain Bacteria; phylum AUK180; class AUK180; order JAQVHJ01; family JAQVHJ01; genus DAOVMD01. Next base: position 2,266 of record DAOVMD010000183.1, read on the forward strand.
ACCCCTTTTTTCTATGCTTAAGGTTTATTTCAACATTAATATCGCTTGCTTCAATAGTCAAATTGTTTCTTATTTTAATTTCCTTAGTCTCATAGATTTTTTGGCCTTTTATTACTTTCTCAGTTTTCTTCAGCTCAACAATATAGAAATAAAAAGTCGGTGCTTTTTGTTTCTGGAAATTTCCCCAGAGATCCGCGACCTCATATTTCAATTTTGTATCCTGAGTACTACTTCTCATATGCATTGCGCCCCCGAGAATAGCCCAGGCAATTACGGTACAGATATAAATAAATACAATTGCTACAATTCTTTTAAACATGATATCTTTCTCCTGTTTGTTTCAGATTATTATAATCTACTAATTTAATCTTCTTCTTTTCCCGAGTAAAAGGATATCTTTCAGGCCTTGCTTGCTCTTTGCTTCCCTCCATCTTTTTTCAAAGTGCGGGTTCTGAACTATCTGTGCAATTGCAGATAAAGCTTTCAAATGAAAATTTCTCTCGTCTCTTGTTCCTACAAGTACAAAAATTGTTGTAACCTTTTTAGTCGCCTCGGGGAATTTAATTCCATTTTTACATCGTGCAAGAAGAATTTGAAATACTTTTTCACCTTCAATAATTATATGCGGGATTGCTAAACCCGGCATTAGAACAGTGCTGCCTTCTTCTTCTCTTTTTATTAAAAGGTTATATAGAATTTTTTCTTTTTTCTGTAGTTTATCTGTAAGTTCTTCTGCAACGATTTTAAGAAAGTCTTCGACCGGAATAGTTTCTTCAATATCGATCACCGGACAATCTTCGATAAGGTGGTCAAACCTGTCGTTTATAATATCGTCTCTCTCTCTAATAATTTCTTTTAGTTCTGATTCCAAAGTCCCGGTTACGAGTTCCCGCGCAGTAATCCTCTGAACAAGATGAAGTATTGCCGATTCCCGCGTAGCTCTGATTCTGCCGTAGAACCAATAACTGAATAGTCCGAATAGAATAAGAATTAAACTGATGAAGATTGCGTCCGTACCAATTTTAAAAAGCATAAACCCAAAACCAATAATTCCAATTATCTGTATATACGGGTATAGTGGTGACTTGAACTTTGGTCTATAATTTTGTAATCTACTCTCGCGCATAATGATAACAGAGAAGCACGAGAAAGTATAAGTTAAGATCAAAACGGTTGATGCTGCTTCAACCAGAATTTTTAATCGCAGAAAAAGTGATAGGATCATAAAGAAACCCGTAATAATAATTGCAATATGCGGGGTATGGAATTTTTTACTTATTCTGCTGAAGAACTCCGGGAGCAGCCCATCTCTACTTAACGCGAACGGGTATCTTGAAGCCGCCATTATTCCAGCATTCGCAGTTGAAACAAAAGCAAGGATTGCAGCAATGCTGAGTGCAATTACCCCGGCTTTACCAAGAAATGCACCAGCCCCGTCCGAGATCGGTGCTAAGGAATTATTAAAAGTCTCAGGGCTCAGGACTCCGGTGGTAACAAAAATAACAAGGGCATATAAGATACTTACAGTGAGCAATGAGAAAATCATTGCCAATGGAATTGTCTTACCGGGTTTCTTAACTTCTTCTGCAACGCTTGCTACTTTCAAGAGACCACCGTAAGAAACGAAGACAAAACCGGCAGTTGAGAATATTGCCCCCCAACCATGCGGATTGTAATCTTTAAAATTCATGACATTTATTGCAGGAAGACCTCTTACAATATAGAATAATAAAATTCCGAATAGCCCGACCACAAGTCCAACCTGAAATATTCCGGCTTCCTTTACCCCGACTATATTCAAGAAAACAAAGAAGATACATAATGCGACACCGATAATTCTAATATCAACCGGTAAGATCATTGCAGTAAAGTACGCCATACCTACCAATGCAAGTGAGCTCTTTAATGATAATGAAAACCAGGTTAATAAACCGTCAACCGTTCCGACAGCAGGTCCCATACTGCGCTTGACATAGAAATATGTACCGCCGGCCTTCGGCATTGCAGAGACCAGCTCTGCCTGACTTAACATCCCTGTTCCGGCAAGGAACGCAGCTAATAAATACGAAACAAAAACTGCCGGGCCTGCTTTTGCATGCGCCAGACCCGGAAGGATAAATAAACCCGAACTGATCATTGCACCTGAGGCGATACTAAAGATATCGATAAATGTAAGTTTTCTCTTAAGCTTCATCAGGTTTTTTTAAGAATCCTTTTCTTTATTTTAATTACCTGTATTATAATTTATATTTAATAATTTGTCAAGAGATTAAAGCTGTTTTCTGCTCAAGCATCGCTTAAGCAGAAAACAGCAGTTAAAGTGTTCAATGCATACTTCGCATGCGTTCAAATTTGGAGTGCATTGATGAACTCTGTGAATCAATGCCCTGCAAGCAGGGTTTATACAAAGGGTGCTTGCACCCCTTTTTAACTATCGCTCCAGAAGAATTCAAGCGTGCCAGAAACGCCTTGTTTTGATTTCTCGAGAAACTCTCTTATCTCCGGTGGATATTGATCAAGGTGTTCAAATAGACATACTTCCCCATATTTGAGAATGTACTGTTCGGGTATGGTTCCGTAGCCACGGTCTCCCCAATTCGGTCCCCAGCAGTTTCTATATATGAATTGCTTAGTTTTTGAGTTATATCCGACAAGTAACACCACATGCCCAGCTCCTGTTTTTATTTCTTCTTCTGTCGGCATTCGCACGGTGCCGGTTTTATGATCGACCGCCTTGTTTATCCAGAGAAGATTATAAACTACGGGTTTCTTTTCTTTTAGGATGAATTTCGAGATATCTTCAGGCTTTATGAAAATCGGAGTAATTTTATAAGGTAGGGTTTTAGCATTTTTTGGAGGTAGCCCGGTAAAACAAACTGTTGTCGGTTTCCCATCAATATATTTACATGCTGGATTACCGGTGGTAAGCCAGTTCTTGGATTCGTACGGCCATTCGGATTCTTGCATTGATCCGAACATATAAGCGCGAACAGCCAAATATCCTGCTAACCCATCCATATCTTTATAAACTTTCTTTGTATAGTCGGAATCAAGTGCCTTGGATTTTCCCAGCCAATAGTTGTATGCTTCTGAAAGGTCTATCTCTTTTCCGGTCTTCTTGAGAATCAAGTACTCCATAAGCGCTGTTGCAGCGAAGCACGAGCAGGTGTTACGAGAGCCTTGGTTTTTCACTGTAGACATTTCATTGCGTAAATTCACTGATTCCGGCAGTGTTTTATTATTAGTAGGTTTTCCGCAACTACTCAAACTTAATAATTGAATAAAAACAAATATAACTAGCAAAGCAATTGATTTGAAAGTTTTCATAATCCCCCATTGTTATTACGTATATATCCGTAGTTCTTCTGCTTTTGTGTCCAAAGAATTTTTGAGAATTCTTAAATCTAATTTTCTTCTCTCTATTTTGATTTCATGCTTTTTCATATGTTTAATTATAACACATTCAATTTCCAAAATCAAATTATTTGTTGGGAACATCTCGTATGACCGGATGCTATCGGACTTGAAAGTTAAGAAATAATACCCAGTAAGAAGTAATTTTAAAAGATAAAGAAAAACTTTAACTACTGAACACACTGATCACGCTGATAAAAAATAACAAAATCCAAATTGGGTTTTTAACAGAGATTTGAATCAAAGATTCAGAAAACATGATTATATGGGATAAAGAAAAGAATAGATAAATCCCTATTTCTTCTTAAGCAAGCAAATTATTTTCTTGGCTATTGTTCTATTCTTTTTAATAATCCCATTAATCATGTAATCTATGTTAAATACTTTTAATCTTTCTTTTTTTGCAGCGTGTTCAGTGTGTTCAGTGGTTAATATTTTTTGCATTTTTTCGTTCCTTTAAGCACCAGATGCTATAAAAAATTTTAAATGGTATAAGTAAGTTAATTACAAGTCTTGTAAAAGTCACTGTTAAATTTTTTATTTGTTGTTTTTTTGTTTGTTTATCCTTCATATTCTTTGTGATTTCGTGTTTTCGTGGCTTCGCATCTAAAACCTATAGGGCTTTGTGAACACTCCCTGTTCTGTTATAATTGCTGAGATTAACTTCTTAGGTACAATATCGAATGCCGGGTTATAAACATTTGTCTTCTTAGGTGCAATTAATTTATTATTAATGCGTTTCAACTCAATATGTGGACGTTCTTCAATAACGATATCATTTCC
>DAOVMD010000074.1 GCA_030630935.1 Candidatus Mcinerneyibacteriota bacterium
AAGCTTTAAACATTGAAGATTTCCATAAAAAAAGGCCTAAGTTCAAAGGCGCTGGTGTATACATTTAGATATGCCGTATATCGCGCATATATGGTTCTTTAAACCATATTGCACTCATTTTCGTGATAAACCCACGCTAGGAAAACAATTGAAAAATAACTAGCCATTTATGGCTAGTATGAAAATGATAAAAAAGAGAAAAAATATTTAAACCATGAAGAACTTGAAGGAAAAGAAGAAACAAAAAAAAAAAACTATTTCTTTTTAGAAGAAATGTAATAAGGGTGTAAGCACCCTTATTAATAAAGGATAAATTTTTTAAAATTCACTTCTTATGTATTGGCGATGAAATGATTAATTTGAATTATGTATTTATTCTGTTTCTGTTGATTTCTGTTCTTTTCCTGTTTTCAAGAATAATATCATATTCTCAATTTCTTCTTCATTGATCTCAAAGTTTATTTTTTTCTCATCTAATGTTCCGTAGCCTGTAATCGTTATTTCTGCATCTGACGGGCATTTTATTTTATTAGATTTAACAGTTATGCTTCTAACTTTAAATGTTTCATCGGCATAATATGACGGTTTTAAAATCATCTGATTAAGAGGGAATATTGGTGTTTTCCCGACAGGTAAAAGGTATGCTTCGAATCCGTAATCCTTAAAAACAAATTTAATACCAGAATAATGTACAGCTCTAGTAATTGAATCCATTGATTCAGTTAACCCTTTGTATTTGGTTTCCAGGGACATTTTAACCTTCTGATCAATTGACCCTTTATGATAATCGCCTAACTTAATATTTTCATCTTTTAATATTCTTGCTTGAGCTGTTAAGATAATAATGGTATCTTTAAAATGTTCTTCATTATAAGTTTGAATACTTTCAACACTTCCCATTGAAGAATGATAATAACTCGATAAAGACAATGTTGCACTCATTAAATATGCAGCAATCAGAATAATAATAACACTGAAAATTTTTAATTTTTTAATACTAACGTTGCTATATTCCTTAAATGCTTTTCTTTTAAAGACAACATAAAATAGCATATTTAATCCTCTAATAATTGAGTATCCTGCCCAAAATACAGTTATTGCACTGAAGGATCGAGTAGCAAATAGGACAATCAAAGAAAGTGCGAATATAAGCACCAGCTCCATACTAAACATATTTGAAGTAATTTTTTTTCTTAGAAAAGCTAATGCTTTATAATAGTCTCCAAGAGCTGAATTTAGAATTAGACTCAATATTAAAATTATCAAACTAATAGTTGTGAAGCTGAAAGCAAAATTAGAATTGAGTTGATAATAATCCATAATTATCCTCCTTAATTTTTATTTTTTTTAAAATAGAAAAATCAAAATATATTTAGCAGCATAATTTTCTAAATGGTGCTTGCGTTGGTAGCCTTGTTCACATAAATTTTTCAAGTATTTTTTTCCTTCTTTTCTTTGCAATATATATTATTATAACTCTAGCAAATATTCCTAATATGAAAGAGGTAAATATAGCCCAAAATCCTACATTAGTAATCGTGTCTTCATACTTATCTAATATTTCAGGACTCAGGACAATGATAAAGAATATTATAATCGATAGTAAAAGGGGTAAACATCCAAACCGAACCTTCCATTTCCTGAAATTATCACTGGGCTTGTCCCCTTTTATTCTCTTTGAATCCTGACCATCAATGATACATTTATAAATTTTATCTTTATATTTATAACTGGTTATCCAAAATGGCATGTAAACTTTCTCGGGATCTTTTATGTTTTCAGTATCATAACTGAATTTTAAATCTTTATAAGTATCACCTGGGATATCACTTACTGTTTTAAGTCTAACTCTTTTATTTAAATCATATTTTAATCTGTTTTCAAATACATTCTCAGTTGAACATTTAAATGGTTCAATTGAGAAGCCCAAAGTATATTCTAACTTGAATGGTTTTAATTTGTTTTCTCTGAATTCTGTCTTTTCACAAAAATCTGCAAAGCGGTGATCCAAAAAATCTGTTGCAATGCCTTTATCACAGAATTTTCCTGAAACCCGGCCACCGCTGGGATCCCATTCAACTTCCCTTCGGTTTTTGTAACCGGTGTAAAAATTACCACTTTTTGCAGACCAGTCAATATTATATTTTATGGAAAATGAATAAAAGGGCAGGTAAATCCCCGTAACATTCTGCCAGTCAAAACAGGTTAGAATATCATTAGGAGTATAATCACCTTGAATAAACCATTCCAAAAATAATTTATGATATTCTTCCTTCGTAATTGAAAATGGTATTATAGAATCAGGTTTTTCAACTTCTTTTTCAATAGGATCTTCAATTTCGAAATGACTACCGCAATAATTACAAACTAAAATAACTGTTTTTGGGGAGTATTGTACAGTGCCGCCACAATTTTTACATCTAACTTCTCTTAAATTAATTCTTACCATTTTAAATTTCCTATAATATAATTATAACTGAAATAAAATAAAAAGTCAAGAGCAAAATCGTGACGAAATATATATTATAATGCAGTAGGGGTATTGTTTGCTCTCGCAAACAACTGTTTGAGTAATCAGTTTGAGTTTGCTCCTGTAAACAGGAGTGTCTTCTAAATAACGTCTCAAATTCTTAAGCGCGTCACAAACGAAGTGCAGTGATCACGATCAATTTCAGGGATATGAAATTAAATCGGGAAACCTGAACTGAATAATTAAAATATTTATTTTCTATTCTCCGTTCTCTGTTCTCTATTCTCTGTTCTCTACAGCGAAGCTGTTTGTTCTCTGCTCTCTGTTCTCGGTGAGGTTAACAGAGTTAACCGAATCAGCCATTTATGGCTAGTATGAAAACAATAAAAAAGAAACTAAGAGTAAAAATAAATTTGACTTTTTTATATTTAAGTGTTAAAATATTATAGACAAATTGAATAGGAGGGTATGTTTATGAAACGATTAGTTCTGGTTTTTATTTTGGTATATTTTATCTTCATTAATATTGCATTTGCAGTTGAAGTAAGTGACCAGGATGTTCTTGATATAAATTATTTAATGAGTTTAAATAAGTGGTCAGAAGCTGAAGAACATATAGATAGATTATTAAATAATAAAACGTTCAATAAAGATTCTGAAGGTTACTGTTATCTATTACATTCTTTATTTTCAATAAAAGTTGCAACAGGAGACTATACTCAAGCAGAAGAACTTTTTACTGAACTGTCGAAGGCAGTTATTAAAGTTCATGGTGAAAACTCTGAGCAATTAATCTTGGCCTACGTAAGTTATTTAAAGCTTAAGCTTGTCATGAAGGATTATTCCGGATTTGAGATAGGGTTAAAAAAGGTTGAATCTTTAATTAAAAAAGATACAAAATATGACCCGGCATTATTAGGTAAGGTTTATTCAATTGCGGCAAATTATTATCATGAACGGTATAACTACGATAAATCAGAAATTTACGCGGATAAATCAATCGAATTCTTTTCAGTACGGGATCTAATGAATAATAATTATTTAATTGCGCTATATATTAAGAGTGATGTTTATTTAAAAAAGGGAAATTATTCGGAAGCGGAGGAAATATATTCAAAAATGTTTGAGTATGTTGAATCCTATAAGGAGACAGAACCAGGACTATGCAGCATTATAATATTAACATATATAGATTTAAAAAGACTTAAGGGCGAAGTTAAGAAAGCATTTGAAATTTATAATAAACACAAGGAATATTTAGATACATATTATAATTCAAATCAAGATCAGAAGAAAAATTATTATATAATCCTGTCAAATTTATACAATGACGCTTTTGAATATGAAAAAGCTGAATTTTATAATAAAGAACTTCTTAAACTTCTTGGTAAGGATGATTATAGATATACTGCTCAGGTATATAAGAATTTAAATCAATTATATTTTATCCAGGGAAACATGAAACTTGCTGAAAAATGCGGAATTTTATCTTTACATGCTTATAATCAAATGAAATATTCAGATATGCAATCAATGGCAATTGTCCTGAATTCCTTGGGGCTAATTAAGCTTTATCAAGGGGATTATAAAAATGCTGAAAGGTATCATAAAGATGCAATAAAATATCTAAAGAAGGTTACACCTGATAAGGAAAGTTTAGTTGGACAGCCCTATATTTGTAATCTGGCAAGAGTATATTTATTTACAGGAAGATGTTCCGAAGCCGAGAAACTCCTTGACGAATATTATGACCCTGAAAAAGATATTAAGAAGGATGTTAATGCTGATATTCTTCTCGAAATCACGACGTACGCAAACTTAAGGTATTATCAAGGTAGATACGATGAATCCATTAAGTATTTTGAGTTTGCGATTACAAAAGAAACGGAGCTGGCAGGGAAATATACTCCGGATATCGGGTTCATGTATATAGATTATGCTGATGTTTATCTGGAGATGAAAGATTACGAAAAAGCAGAAGGAGCTTTAAAGAAAACTATCAAAATTTTACTCGGTGCAGGTTTACCGGATATTGCTTTAAGCACAACCTATTGTAGGTTAGCCCGGATTTATATGGAGAGAGGTAACCTTGCAAAAGCTGAGGAGCTGGCAAAAAAGGCTTTGAAATGGGATAAACTTAGATTCGGTACAAATTATCCTACTGTGGCTGATGACTATGAAGTTTTGGGCCTGATAAACTTGAAGAAGGGCAACATGAAATTAAGTAAGAAATACTTAGAGAAATCCTTGAAAATTAGAGAGAAATTCTTTGGTGAATACTTAGTGCCTGAGATAGCAAGAGCATATGCCAATTTGGCCGAGTTCTATGAGATTAATAAGGATAATGTAAAAGCAAAAGAGTATGAAAACAAAGCAAAATATATTTATAATATTGTTTATAATAAAGATCACCCGAAATTGAAGGAATTAAAAAGGAATTAAAAAGAAAAAACAAATTAAAATAGGAGGGTATGTTTATGAAAAGATTAGTTCTGGTTTTTATTTTGGTTTCAATGCTCATTTTCTTTTATGGCTGTACCCCGACAAATACTTCGATTAAAGAGACATCATCATCGCCTGATTGGTCGAAGCTTGGGGCGAAGAAGAATTCTTCATCTGTTGACTGGTCGAAACTTGAGAAGAATATTGCTGTTACACCTACGGTAATTTCAAGTGATGAGACCTATGGTTACACAGAAGAGAATCCTATTAATGTCGGTGGAGTATATGAGACCGGACCACTAAGGAAAAGACAGTATCTTAACTGTTTATTGGGACCTAATGGAGAAGAGATAACGTACTATAGGGAAGGCTCATGCTGTCATTTTGAAACACCCAATGGACTTTTGGGAATTGGACTTCTTGACAGATTTAATATCACTTATCCAGGTTTGAAGGAACCTATTATCCTGTTCCTAAACCAGTACGATTACGAAAAACCTATGGCTCCGAAAGGTTTCACGATAAAAGAGTGAGAAGAAATATAAGAGACAGGGCTTACATTTTGTTTCAGTATTATGTTTACTTCAGAATAGTGGAAGTTACTATTGTTAGTTGATCATTTAGAAATAATTTAAAAAGTAGGTGAGACATGAAGAGAAAATTAATTATTTGGTTTTTAGCTTTAATTATTCTTTTAACCTTTTCATTTAAAACTACTATTTCTGCTAAAGAAATATCACAGCAGGATATGATTAATATAGAGAAGCTCAGGTCAAAAGGTGATTATGAAAAAGCAGAAGAATATATAAACAAGTTTTTAAATGATAAAACATTAAATAAAAACACTGCATACTATTGCTCTCTTTTATTTTCACAATTATTTATAAAGTTAAACGGTTGTGAGTATGACAAAGCAGAGGAAATTTTTCTTAAGTTAGAGGAAAGTATAGAGAGGGTTTTCGGTAAAAACTCAAATCAACTAATAATTGTTTATACTACCTATTTGAAAATGCAAAATACTACCAATAACGATAAAGTATTTATCGAGACGGTAGAAAAAATAGATAAAATAATTACTGAATCTAAAGATCTCTCCCCGATTGTATTAGGAAAGTATAATTCTATCATCGCGAAGTTTTATTTTACAAGGTCAAATTATAAAAAAGCAGAAGAGTATTCAAAAAAATCAATAGAGTACTTCTCAAAGCAAGCTAAAATGGACCCGGATTTTGTAAATCCAATGATCATTTTAAGTGATATAAATGTACTTAATGGAAATTATACTGAGGCTGAAAAAGGCTATGAGAAACTTATGGAATATATTGAATTCTATAAATCAGTTCATCCGGAAATTAGTAAAGTAATTATCTTAGGATATATTGATATTAAACGCATGCAAGGTGACCTTAAATCATCCATTAAATTCTTAAATGAAAATAAAGAATTTTTAGATGGATATTTCCAAGAAAATAAAGATGAACAAAAGGAATACTATTTAATCCTTGGGAATCTATATTCAGGTGCTTTTGATTATGAACAATCTGAATTCTATTATTTAGAACTTATTAAATTATTAGATGAAAATGATAAGAAATATCGGTCTTTAACTTATAGTAGTTTATGTCTCCTGAATTATTTCCAGGGTAAAATGAAACTTGCAGAGAAATATGGGATTTTAGCTTTAAATATTTATAATAAATTAGAGAAACCTGACTTTGCCAACATGTCGGGGACATTAAATGCTCTTGGACTTATAAGTACCTTTAGATTTGATTTTAAGAACGCTGAAAGATTACATAAGGATGCAATTAAATATCTGAAAAAAGTTCACTCAGAAAAAGAAGTTTTAGCGTCGCAACCTTATATTTGTAATCTTGCAAATGTTTATCTTTATTCCGGGAGATATAAAGAAGCAGAGAAATTATTAGATGAATACTATCAACCTGAAGAAGATATTAAAAAGGAGGTTACAACCAATATTTTACATGAGCTAATTACTTATGCAAATTTAAGATTTTTCCAGGGTAAATATGAAGAATCAGTTCGATATTTCAATTTCGCTATAACAAAAGACCACGCCCTTGCTGGTAGAGATACATCGGATATTGCATTTACACTGGTTGGTTTATCTGATGTCTACCTTGAGATGGAAGATTATGACAAAGCAGAAGATGCTCTTAAAAAAGCAATTGAAATATTTGATAATACGCCACAACTTTCTGAAAATGTAAAGAGTGATGCATTTTGCCGACTGGCAAAAGTTTATATTGCAAAGGGAGACTATTCTAAGGCGGAACAATTATCTAAGCAAGCATTAAAATGGAACAAGCAAAAATCCGGTTATAAATGCCCAAGTGCAGCTGATAATTATGAGAACCTTGGAATTATTTATATGCATTTGGGAAAGATGTATAAGAGTAAAAGGTATTTAATGAAATCTCTGAAAATAAGGAAGGTATTTTTTAAAGATTATCTCTCCCCTGACCTTGCAAGTTCATACTTAAGTCTATCAAAATATTATAAGAAAAAAGGAGATTCAGTTAAAGCAGAGAAGTTTCATAAAATTGCTTTTGAGATGTATAAGAAGCTTTATGATATTGATCATCCTAAGTTAAAAGGCTTAACAAATTAATATGAAGAAAATTTTAAAATTACTTCTGGGGCTTGGAGCTTATTATTGTGCTTTATATTTTGTAGCTTTTCTTTTAATGATGTTTCTTTTTATATTTGGTCCAAGAGACTTTGTAATGGAAGTAGGACCTAAAATATTTGAAATAATTGGTACTTTTCTTTTTATTGCAATGATAGTAAATATTATTTGTATAGTAATTTTCTTAATTCATATTATAACCAATAAGGATTTAACTTCAAATCAAAGATTGTTATGGATTATCTTAACTTTAGTTTTTTTCTTTATCACGGGATGGTACTACTGGAATGAATTTATCTGGAGCCGACCACTTGAAAAGAGAGTTAAGGAAAAATTAAATCGTCTCAGAAAAAAGAGGGATAAATGAAAAAGAAGAAGAAGAAGAAAGTATATGATGATAAGAATTTTATCTTCGTGTTTACACGGGAGAATGGTAAGCCGATTGATTTTTTTATTCAGAAGAAATTTGAAGGAAAGGTTGAGGAGTCAGGTTTAAGGCTTGGTCCGGTTATGATTCCTTATAAGTTTATTAATCGAAATATTTATAAAAAGTCCCACATTTCACTTCAACTAAAATCTGATTTTATCGTTCCTGCTGAATTGAAGAAATATTTTAGAAAAAATTCTGTATTTTATCTTGGTATTAAACGTGGGCTTGGTCAGGATGTTAGTAAAAACATTAATCTCAAGTGTTCTGAGAGTATTATTGAGGAGAACTTTGATGGAGTAAAAGAAGAAGACATTTCACTTTGTCCGGTTTGCGAAATGAAAATCATTACCAGGGATAAAAGGTGCAATTATTTCTATTGTAAATTTTGTTATTCAATATTTGATCAAAATTTAAAAGTTGTAAGTAATGGGAAGATTCTAAAAAAATGTCCTGAGTGCGGGTATTATGGAAGGATAAAGAAATATCAAGAATTTTACTTTGTTTTTTTATTTATGTTTATTGCCTGGCATGAAAAGGAGGTATTTTTATGTGATAATTGTGCAATGGACCTTGGTTGGAGAATGCTTCTGGGAAATTTACTGTTTTTACTCGGTATTCCTCCAACGATAGCGGTATTCATAGAAACTAAAAGAAAAAGAACTGAATATGTAAAGAACTTAATAAAGGGTACCAAATACTGCAAGAGAGGGAAACTTCATCAAGCAGATGAGTATTATAATAATTTATCTAAATATTATCAGGAACAACCGGGATTATTATATAACCTTGCCTTAAGTGCATTACAAAGTGGTGATCTGGTTAATTCAAGGACCAACTTACAACGATCCATAAATGCTTGTCCGACTTACCAGCCGGCTTTATCCTTAATTAAGAAGGTTGAGAACTACCAAGTAGGAAAAGAATTCGCAAGAGAAGAAAAACTAAAAAGAACAAAAAAGAAACTTAAGAACGGAGCAATAATAATTTTTATTATAGCAGTCTTTGTACTTATGTTTATTGTTTCGGGTACTCTGAAGGATTCTAAGTTTCGATTCCGTAAAGCTGCAAAAAAAATAGAAAAGCCAATGATTTTCAGAGAAATTAGATACTGTAAAGTAGATAATCCAAATATTCGTAAGGGACCAGGTTCCAAATACAAGGAATTCATCGAATTTGATATTCAGAAAGGTGATGAACTTTTTATAATAGGCGGGAGATTGGGGTGGCTTCGATTTAAGAAATCTAAATCCAAAGATGCTGAATCCGCCTGGATAAAAGAAGAGGAAACAGAAAAGAGAGAATAGTTTATGTAATATTAAATATTCTTTTCTATAAAATGAAGGTTATAATAATTGAGAGTAGCACAATTAGAATTATTAAAAATGGAAGGAGATAAGCATGTGCAGAAAATTTCTTGTAATATTAATTTGTGTATTTCTAATCTTGGTGATGTTTAGTAATGAAGTTTTTTCTAAACAACTGAAAAAAGTTAAACTTGAAATTCTTGAAGATGATGAGCAAGGTGTAAAGTATAAGGTTACTAATAATGATACATTACCAATAAAATGGTATAAGGTAAGATTTATCATAATTTATAATCAACGTACACTTATTGGTTCTTCCAGAGATGGAAAGAAACCTGTTTATAGACATTATGAAGTTGAGCAATCTATTTATCATTATGGGCCTAAAAAACCAATTAATCCAGGGGAAAGCATAGAGTGTTATATGGAATATCCCCCGATAAATGCAGAGGAATTTTGGTTAAGTAAAAAATCATCTAGAATTATTTGTAAAAGTGAAGTCGAAGAATTCACAATTAAGGATTTAAAAAAAGAAGAACAGGAAATTCAACATATGGAATTCAATCCTTTATCAGCCATAATTTTTGGTATATTGATTATTTTAGTTTTGTGTCTTAAATCATGATAAGGATTCTAGTACCTTTTATCGGGATTCCTGATTCAAATTTCTATAATTTCAGTTATCGGTTCGGTTTATAGAGTTAACTGAATATGATGTAATTATTTAGAGCGATTGGTGGTTAAAGAAAGTACAGAAAATTAATTTATACTTAAACTTAAAATCTTTAATTTTGCTTTTTATCCCGTAGGGATAACGTGATAGTAGCCCCGCAATTTATTGCGGGGTTAGAATGCAAAAAGACCACAACAGTCCCATAGGGACTGTTGTTCGTTCAAAGGAATTTATTCCTGTGAATAATTATATAAACAAGTCATGTTCAAAATATATTTCATTATTATACATATCCTCAGGACTAAAGCCCCTCGTTGT
>DAOVMD010000099.1 GCA_030630935.1 Candidatus Mcinerneyibacteriota bacterium
ACTTATAGTATTTTAAAACGGAATAATTTGGTTTTATTCCTATATATGCGAATTTATTGATGTTTCGGTATATGTTCGCTCTCTCTTATGTCTGAATCACAATAAGAGTTTAAGAGTTCAATAGTTAAAGTGTTAAATGAGTTAAAGTGCTGAAGAATTTAAGATAGTTCAATTGTTTAAGAGTTAAAAAACGTTCAAGAGTGCGTAGGTTAGGATAGTTCAATTGTTCAAGTGTTATAGTTTCGCTTGACGTAAGCTAGATCTTGCTTCGCTGCGATGCGCTCCACAAATAAGAATGAATAATGAATAATGAAGAATTATTTGCATTAATGATTTCACTGCTTTGGTTTAGAGCGATATTTCCTATTGTAAACTTTTTAATTACTGTTAAAATCTATTCATTTTTTATATATTTATACACCTTCGAGTTATTTAAAAATTTCCCTTGATTAATTGTAGAAATTAATATATAATTAAAATTAAATAAGGAGATAATATGAAGGTAATATCTGTAAGTGATAGATTTTCATCACATCCTGAAGAGAAGGTTATTACAATTTCCCGGGTAAGTTCTGCAAATTGTCCATTTAGTTATTTTAAGAGTTATATCGAAAAACCAAAGCCAAAACCTCCTTTTGAGACAATTGAAATTGGGATAGGTTCATTCTTTCATTCGTATGTTGAAAATATATTTAAGATTATTTCCAGTGAAGATAGGTCAATTGCAGATTCTGACATTATTGATATTGATGAACTGGTTTCAGATTTTAAATTAGCATTTATCTGGGATAGTAAATTAATAAAACCTTATAAGATTATTAAGAATAATACAAACATCGAATATTATATCACCAGGTTGATTGGTTTTGGGAAAAACTTTAATAAATTCCTTAAGAATAGCCTTGTGAATCATACAGTCTTTGATGTCGAAGGAGACCTTGAGATAGAAACAGAGAAGTATATAATCAGAGGGAAATATGACCTGACGACAAAGAACCCAAATGGTGATTTAATTCTATGGGATTGGAAAACAGGCCAGGCACCAAATCCAAGGTATATAAAAGATTTAAAAGTTAAAAAGCTTCAACTTGGAATCTATGCGATCTGGATGGCGCATAAATATCCTGAGAATAAAATTAGAGGAACCGTAGTTTTTTTAAGAGGTGAGTTAGCCCAATTAACAGAAGTCTTTAGTGAATCAATCGAGCAGGAAGTTTTAACTTACTTATTTAAATGGCGTGAGAAGATTAATAAGTTAGAGAAATATATTCCTATGAAGAGTGGTTTATGTCCATGGTGCGCCTGGAAATCTACTTGCCCTGCATGGAAATAGCTTCGGTGTCGAGAGCAGAGAGCAGATAGCAGAGAACAGTCGTTTTGTAGATTGCAGTAGGGGTTAACGACGTTAACCCTGACCAAAAGAATTTATACACCCATCGGATATTATGAATAAAAATATAAATATTAAAAGAAAAACTTTTTCTCTTCTTTATTTTCATCCCGTCAATCCCGTACATCCCTGTTAAAATCTTTTTTGTATTCAATCGAATTCTTAAGGGGGTAAAACCCCATTGTTATGGCTAATTATAATACTTTTCAAAGTACTAACCTTCAGTCAGAAATCAGAAAGGGTGCTTGCACCCCAGTTTGACCTTGACCCTGATTGAAGACAATAGCATTAAAAGTTTTAAACAATTATAAACAATATAAGTAAGCCAATTATAAGTCTTGTTAAAGTCACTGTTAAATATTTTTTCTCTTTTGTTTGTTTTTTTGCGGTGTGGTCAGTGTGATCAGTGGTTTTTTTTCTTTCTTTTTTTGCTTTTATTTTTTCTTTTGTTTTTTAGTTCTCTTAAGTTCTCGTTAGTTCACTGTTAATATTGTTTTTGCATTCAATTATTCCTTTAAGCAACTCTAGTTTTCAAAAAAAGCAACATAATAATTAATGCAAAACATTATTCATTCTTCATTATTCATTGTTACTTTTTCATTGCAGAGCGAAGCAGTCGCTTCACTTATTTATTCTCACGTAATTTATAGGCAAGTGAAACCATATTCTTTAAAGATGGAATGACTTCTTCCCATTTCCTGGTTTTTAATCCACAATCAGGATTTATCCAGATGTTTTCATATGGGATTTTGACCTTTACTTTTTTAATTGTATCTTCCATCTGTTCAATATCGGGAATCATAGGGGAATGAATATCCCAAACACCAATCCCAATCTGCCTTTTAAAATTATCAGGAAAATCAGTAACAATTCCACCAGAATTCCTTGAAGCTTCAATTGAAATCACATCAAAATTCATTTTCAAGATTTCATTAATTATCTCATCAAATTTTGAATAACACATATGTGTATGAATTTGAGTTTCAGGTTTTGTATTTGTTGCGAGATTAAATGAATTAACAGCCCAGGAAAAATAATCAGACCACTTTGATTTCTTGATTGGTGCTTTCTCTCTAATTGCAGGCTCATCAATTTGAACTATTTTTATCCCGGCATTTTCAAGTTCTTTAATCTCATCTAAAATTACTAATCCTAATTGATACGCAATGTTTTTAATGGGGATATCTTTCCTCTCAAAGCTCCATGCAATAATTGTGACCGGACCAGTCAGCATTCCTTTCACTGGTTTCTCAGTAAGGGTCTGAGCAAATTTGATCTCTTTTAATGTCATGTTCCCTTTTCTGGAAATATCTCCAAAGATAATTGGTGGTCTATATACTCGTGAACCAAAAGAAATTATCCAACCATGATCAGTAGTTGCGATTCCATTTAGTTTTTCTGCAAAAAACTCAACCATATCCGACCTTTCAAATTCACCGTGGACAAATACATCAAGATTTAATTCTTCTTGTTTTGAAATTAAATCTTTAATCTTACTTTTTACAAAATTATCATAATCTTCTGAACTGATTTTATTCAGTTTAAATTTCCTTCTAATTTTACGGGCTTCCGAAGTTTGGGGGAAACTGCCAATTGTTGTAGTTGGGTATTCGGGCAGGTTTAATCTTTCCTTCTGAAGTGTTTTTCTCTTAATTGAGTTTGTTGATTTATTGAAATCCTTCTCAGTTAGATTACTCACTCGTTCTTTTACTTTTACATCAATTCCAAAGTCTGACTTGTGATTCCAAACTTCAATCTCTTTCCCGTTCACTTTCTTTAAAATTAAATTTAATTCTTTCAATCTTTCTTCAGCAAAAGCAATTTTATTAATTAAATTATTTTCAATATTCGATTCATTTTCAACTGAAATAGGAAGGTGAAATAAAGGCCCGGCATTTGAAATTATTATATTTTTTTTAATTTTGCGTATGGAATTAATTTTTTCAACAACCTTATCAATTTCAGTTCTCCAGATATTAGTCCCGTCTACGCATCCGATTATAAGTTCTTTATCCTCCGGGAATCCATTTTTTAAAATCATATCAAGGTTTTTAGTTCCTTTAACAATATCAATTCCAATACCATCTACAGGTAAGTCATAGAGCTCGGTTAAAAAATCAATGTCTTCATAATAAGAGATTATATATAATTTCGAATTACCCTTGTTTTTTCCTAAGATTGAATATACTTCCTTTATAAGATTGATTTCATCTGTGGAAAGCTCAAGAACAAAACTTGGTTCCTCGAGTATTACAGTTGAGAACATATCGAATAAGTTGGAATAAATATTTACAAGCTTCTTTAGGTTAACACTGAAATTTGAAACGTTCTTTGAAAGTTTTAAAAATGTAAAAGGTCCGATTACAGAAACAGTATTATATTTCTTGAAATCACCAAAGATATCCGGATTGAATTTAAAATTAAATTCATCTTCATTTTGGAGATTAGGAACCAGGTAATGGTAATTTGTGTTAAACCATTTCTTCATTTCCAATGCTGAGCCCCCACGGCATAATTCAAAATAATTATCTAATGTTTCAGGGTTATAAACACCGGTCATGATTGCAGTATCAAAAAGGTAATCGTATTTCGAAATATCATTGAACGGGAAAATATCTATATCATAACTTTTATAAGTATTCGAGATATCCTTTTGTAAAATACTTAATCTTTCATTTAATTCCTGTTCGGTAATTATTTTCTTCCAATACTTTTCAATTGAAGTCTTGTATTCTCTTTTTCTCCCTAACTTAGGAAACTTGAATGCTAAGGTTTTCATTAATTATTCTCCTTTATGATTATACGATATTAAGTGTTTTAATTATTTCCCTGATATATTTTACTTTATTCATTGTATATAAATGAATACCGCTATTATCAGGGATATTTTTTAATAGGTTATCCACTTGCTTGATTGAGAATTCCATTCCGGCTTTTTTAAAGTCTTCTCCTTCATAAGTGTCACGGATATGCTTCAAATTTTCCGGAATACTTGCTTTAGACAGGTGAAGGATTTTTTCAAGCAAACTTTTATCATAAACCGGCATGATACCCGGTATAATTTTCACATGATCTAACTTTCTCTTTTTTACTTGATCAATGAAATTAAAGAATTTTGAGTTATCGAAGAAAACTTGTGTAATGAAAAAAGATGCACCCGCATCAATCTTTTGTTCAAAGTAATCCATGTTCTTCTTTAAGTCAGGGCATTCAGGATGACCTTCAGGATAAACTGCTGCTCCAATACAGAATCTACCATCATCTTTAATATACTTTATCAGGTCACGAGCATACTTGAAATCAGGTTTCCCCTTCTGTGCAGATTTAAAATCCGGAGAAATATCTCCCCTCAATGCAAGAATATTCCTGACTTCTGCAATGTATAAATCACTTAGAATTCTCTTAACTTCTTTTTTTGTATAACCTATTGCAGTTATATGTGAAAGAGCTCTGCTCCCTATAATCTTGATGTAATTTGCAATCTCAGTTGCATTCTTCTTATTGATTCCGCCAACTCCAAATGTTACACTGATGAAGTCAGGATGATATCTCTCAAGCTTTACAATCATCTTGAGAATTATCCTGAGACTCTTGTTCGTTGTACTTCTTGTCGGAAAAATTTCAAATGAAAGTGAGAAGTGTTTTTCTGCTAAAAGTTTCTGAATCATGAATCTTACCAAAGCTCCTTTTCTTTATTAAAAATTATGATATCAGATTTCGTTAATAAAGTCAAGTTTTTTTATAACAGGGCTGGACGGAAAAAAACAAAGAATAAAAAACTTGGGACATCCTGTAAATTGGATAAGTAACATTATTAATAAAATATTCTTTTATCTCCTGTTTCCAAAGAAATATGCCAATGAGATCAGAAGAATTATTTATTTCTTCTATCTACAATCGATAAAACGACTGTTTTCTGTTCTCTGATATCTGTTCTCTGTTCAAGCAACAGCGTTTCTTGAACATGGGGTGTCCCATTAATCACTCCTTACGAAAGAAAACAAAAAACAAAAAAAATTAACAGGGAATATAAGAGAACTAACGAGAACTTAAAAAACAAACAAAAGAAAAATATTAACATGGACTTGAACGAGACATGTAAGTAACTTATTTATATCGTTTGCATTTGTTTAGAGCGACTTATGCTTAAGGGAACTATTGAACTATCGTCACTCCCGCACATTTTAACGTTTTTTTAACTCTTGAACTATTGAACCATAGACGTGCCGTGGCACGTCTCTACAATAACACTTAAACACATGCAAAGCATACCTTGAACACTTGCACATTTGAATTCTTGAATCTTGAACGCATGCGAAGTATGCATTGTTAACATTTGAACACTTTAACACTTTAACACTTGAACTTTTCAATAGTTCTTGACATTTATTTCTATTCATTGTATAATTAAATAAATAACAAAGGAGTTATATGAAAATAATATTAAATAAAAACGTTATTATCATTTTTATGATAATTCTTTTATTATCATTAGTTGCGTGTAATAATAACCACTCAAAAAAAGTTATATTTACAGATATCGTTCTTGATGATATTGCATGGGATGGAGAGCATCTTTGGGGTGTTAATATGGAGAAATCCAGGTTAGTTAAATTAGATATAAACACAAGTGAGATATTATTTAATACTGAGCTTCCCATTAAGTGTCCTCAAAGTATTTGTTATTCTGACGATTACTTTTGGATAACAACATGTTTAGGTGAGATTGTAAAGGTGAGTGAATTAGGTGAGTATTTAGAAACTACTAAAATTCCCGGATTAAGTATTGGAAGTGCAGATATTAAAGGGATTGTGTTTGCAAAGGGAAAACTTTTTATTCTGAACGGTTATAATATTCTTGAATTGGATAGAGATACTTATGAGATTATTAATAAATTCGAATTCCCAAGAAGAATTTATAGTGGTTTGAGTTTTAATGGTGAGGAGTTAGTATTATTAAATTCAATTGGGAAATTAATGTTTATAAATCTTGAATATGGTTATGTGTCGGTTGAAAAGAAAATTGAAAAGTCCGGGATTCCCATTGGGATTACCTGGGATGGTGAAAAGTTTCTTATCCCGATTTATTCAAAGAAGAGAATTATAATAGTTAAATAAGGTAGTGTGAAAAGTAATATGAAAGAATATTAAAAGTAAAACTACCCCAAAAGTATATATATTAAGAAGTTCTTTTCTTACTTATGCAGTTTCGGAAGTTCATTTATAAGATGATTTAATATGAATCAGTTCTTTGACATAGTTTCGCTTCGCTCCACAATAAAGAGTTCAAATGTTATTGTTTCGCATCGCTACACATTTGAGATTTATGGTTGGTAATTATTAATTGATAATTGTTTTTGCATTACATATTATACTGCATCTGTTTAGAGCGATAGTTCTTGGTGTAAACTTTTTGATTATTCTTAATTATCAAATGAATACAAAATTTTTTCTGTTCTCTGTTCTCTGATATCTGCTCTCTGTTCAAGCAACATAGTTGCTTGAGAATGCGGTGTGTTCAGTGTGGAGTTTACCCCGAATTCACTTCGGGGTAGTTATTCTTTTTTTTGTTTTTTCTTTTCATCCCATACATCCCGTCCATCCCTGTTAAAATTGTTTTTCTTTTTTTGTTTTGTTTTTGTTTTCTTTCGTAATGAGTGATTAATGGGACACCCTTGATGAATTTGGAAAACTCATTATTCTGGAAACAAAAGAATGTTTTATAAATTGTGTTACTTTTTCCTATTTACAGGATGTCCCAAGTTTTTTATTTTTTGTTTTTTTTCGTGTTTTTCATGTTTTCGTGGCTAAGAATCTTCGTGTAAAAAATTTTAGAAATCATTTGACTTTTTAATCAAAGTGTTATAAAATGTAAATTAATTTACTAAATTACTAAGGAGGTAATTATGTTAGCGATTATTAATGGGAAAATTCTAACTATTACAAAGGGAGTTATTGATAAAGGTACAATTATAATTGAAAAAGGCAGGATTGTTAAAATTGGTAAAGGAATTAAAGTTCCTAAGAAAGCTAAAGTAATTAATGCTAAGGGGAAAGTAATTATGCCCGGGATGATTGATGCACATTGTCACACTGGTATTTTTGCGGATGGAGTAGGTTGGAAGGAATCTGACGGCAATGAAATGACAGACCCGATCACCCCGCAGCTGAGAGCAATTGATGCTATTCACCCGGAAGATATTGCATTCCAGGACTTGAGAGAAGCGGGTGTTACAACTATTAATACAGGTCCCGGTAGTGGAAATTTAATCGGGGGACAATTTGTCTGTATGAAAACTAAAAAAACTAATTCAATTGAGAAAGTAATTATTAAACAACCATCTGCAATGAAGATGGCTCTTGGTGAGAATCCAAAAAGTGTTTATGGCGCGAATAAAAGAATGCCGTCCACAAGAATGGGTAATGCTGCAGTCTTGAGGAATGCTCTTGTTGAAGCTGTTGAATACAATGAAAAATTAAAGAAGTTCAAAGACAGCAATAAAGAATATAAAAAGAAATTAAAAGACTGGGAAAAGAGTAAGAAGAAAAAGAAAGGTGATAAGCCCAAAGCACCGGAACCACCGGCAAGAAATTTAAAGCATGAAGCGTTAGTCCCGGTTATTGAGGGTAAGATGCGTGCAATGATTCATTGTCATCGTGCTGATGATATAATAACTGCTATTAGAATTGCTGAAGAATTTAAAATGTACTTTTCAATTGAACATTGTACTGAAGGATTTAAAATTGCAGATATCCTCGCGAAGAAAAAAATCGCCTGTGTTGTTGGACCGATCTTTTTTTCAAGGTCAAAATATGAACTTCGTGAAATGACTCCTGAGAATCCTGCGATTCTAAGTAAAGCAGGTGTTAAAATTGCTATTCAGACTGATGAAATGTCAGCTGTAAAATATATGCTCTTGAATGCAGGGGTCGCGGTTAAGTATGGTATGGATGAGAAAGAAGCACTAAAAGCAATTACTATTTATCCTGCTGAGATTATTGGAGTTGAAAAACGGGTCGGGAGTCTCGAGAAAGGAAAAGATGCTGATATTATTATATTGAGTGGAAATCCAATGGACTATAAAACTCGAGTCGAAATGGTTTTAATTGACGGGGAAATTGAATATAAACGATAATGAGATTAACTCTGTTAACCTTATTAAGCGCAGAGAGCAGAAAGCATCTCTGCTCAAAATTTATGATTTATAATTGATACTTGTTAATTGATAATTGAATATTTGCATTATATATTACAATGCTTTTGTTTAAAACGATATTTCTTAACATAAACTTTTTAATTATTTTTTCTATAATATCATATTGTTTGTAATCATCTCACTTTTTGTAAACCTTCATAATGTTGATTTTATATTTTAGATTTTCATCCCGTCCATCCCATTCTCAAGCAACTTTGTTGCTTGAACAGAGAACAGATATCAGAGAACCGAGAGCAGTTGTTTTACAGATTGTAGAT
>DAOVMD010000101.1 GCA_030630935.1 Candidatus Mcinerneyibacteriota bacterium
TCCGGAGTCTTATAAAGCCAAAGATTGCCCGTCCCATGGCTCATAACATGATAATTTGCCCCTGGGTATTCTATTCTTAATTGCCTGCTCATGTTTATATTATACCTTAAAATATTAGGAAAGTCAAATATATTACCTAAATTTTTTCAACATTTATCAAGAATCGATTACTAAGACAGAAGACAGAGGCCGGCACCCTATTTCCCATTTTCCTAATAATTATAACATAAAGCACAATCTAAGTCAAGACCAAACCTAAAAACAATCCGCACCCCCTAAAAAACATATAGGAACCAGGGAACTAACAAGACTTTGGGGGGCAGATAGCAGACAACTGCTCTCTGCTATCTGT
Organism: Candidatus Mcinerneyibacteriota bacterium; assembly: GCA_030630935.1. GTDB lineage: Bacteria > AUK180 > AUK180 > JAQVHJ01 > JAQVHJ01 > DAOVMD01. The sequence goes on from DAOVMD010000101.1 coordinate 353, forward strand.
TTTCTGCAGCAAAGCTGCATGCTATCTGTGAGGTTAACAACGTTAACCGAATATGTCCCGTAGGGACTACTGATAATAGCCCCGCAATTCATTGCGGGGTAAAGTTACCCTCACTATACCCACGATCAGTTCAATATCCCTTTCGCAATAATAATATTAAAAATGTAATGTTGAAATATAAAATTTAAGCGTCCCGCAGCCAATTGTTTGCTCTCGCAAACAACAGTTTGAGTAATCAGTTCGAGTTAGCTCCCCTAATCGGGGAGTACTTTTTGCAAACGTCTCTTACTCGAACTCTTACTCTTACTGAGAAATTAAGTATAATTAAACGTTTCATACATATAACTATCGCACTAAACAGAAGCATCATAATATGTAATGCAAAAACAATTATCAATTAATAATTATCAACTATAAACCATAAATGCGCAGCAAAGCGAAACTCTTGTGCTCTATTGTTCCTTGTGCACTTAAGTTCTTGCGCACTAATCTGCTCTCTGTTCTCTGCTCTCTATTCTTTGCTCAAGCAAAGCTTGAGCAATGGCACCCTATTTTTCAACATTTATCAAGAATCAATTACTAAGACAGAAGACAGAGGCCGGCACCCTACTTATAAGCAATTGATTATTTTTTTATCACTTCCCAATGCCCCCCTCTTGCAGGTCCAATTCTTTTGATCTTGCCGGCTTGTTTTAATTTTGAAAGATTCCATTCAATCCCTCGTCTTGATAACCCGCATATTTCTGTTAATTCTTTCTGTGTTATTTGAGGATTCTTACTTATAGCATCAATGATTTTCTCCACAGTTTTTTCCACAGCTTTCTCCACAGTTTTCTCCACAGTTTTCCGTATGGTTGGAAAAGTAATTTTGTAGTAATCAAAATCGCCTGTTATCTTTGGTTTAATATGATAGAACTCAAGCCAACCATTAATCATCCTATGAAACCCAGTCCCCATATCTTCTGCCAATTTTACAAATCGAAATATTTTTGCAATAATAGGATTACGAGGCATGGAAAAATCTTCTTTCAAGATTATATCTAATTTTTTAGGTAATGCTCCGGGATTAAAGAACTCTATTCTATCTGTAAATACTCTAATTCTCGGAAATGCAGAACTAAAATAATCACTGTGTATTATCATATTTACTAATGCTTCCCTTATCGCTTGTAAATGTGGGGGATCGTCATCTCTTACCCCTCTTTTTACAGAAAATGGAATCTCAATTTTCCTTAACAATCTTTCATATATGTCAAAAAATGTCAGTAAGAGATTTCCTTCAGAAAGAAGCCTATAGTTATACCTCATAGGAGCATCTTCATAAGATGTCCCATTTATTTCTATATAGTCTATTCCATAGTTTGGTATTTCATCTGCAAGAATATCTTCACTCCCAAATACCAGTAATCCGCCAAAGGTAATTTTATCATTTTTTACTACCTTTAATTTTTCTAGAAACGTTTTATTATCTAAAGAGTTATATCTATGTCCAGGATTTACTTGCGAAAACATATTTCTATATTTTCTTAAAGTTACATCATTTAAATCACTAAAATTATAACTGGATAAATCTTTATCCTTTTCTTCAAAAGAAGCCTGACGATAAAAGGAATCAATCTCCTCAACCGTAGCACGCTGGTCTCCTGATCATGTTCGTATAAAAGTATTTTTATTTGTTGAGCCGTAATAAACAGGCCTGTCTTTTGATGATTGTTGGGAAATATAAAACGCCAAAACAGTTTTATCATTAAATAAATATTTTTTACAGTTTGCGCTAATCTTTTTATTAAATTTCCCGCTTCTTAATGCAGTCGTGAAATCCTGTTCAATTTTTTCAGGATTAGAAATGCCGCCAATAGTATATAACTTACCTTTTTTACTGACTCCAAATATTAGCCATCCTCCAGCGGTATTAGAGAATGCTGAAACCGTTTTCCAGCTACTTTTAGGGATCTCAGATTTTGCTTCTTTTACCTCAAAGTCTTCCCATTCAATATCCTCTAACTTTTTAATTAATTCTTCTTTCTTCATTCACAATTCCTCAATCTGCAACTTTACAGTTTAGTTTAGTTTTATTCTTTCCCACGATAATCTACTACCCTAATTATTATGGATTAATCGTAGAGGATAATTATATCATTAATTTAGCATTGTTCTAACTTCAATAATTATTATATAATATAATTATATGATTGTCAAGAGATTTAAATGCTAAAAAGTTCAATTGGTTTATTTTTTTGTTTTGGAATGCATCGATGCTAATCGATGCGGTCTTATAAAACAACTTATCGAGTCATAAGTCATAGCGGTGCACAGCACTCTACGCAGTGCTTGTGACCGGCACCCTATTCTCCACATTATCAAGGTCAATTTACCAAGACAGAAGACAGAGGCCGGCACCCTATATACAATTCATCAATAACCCATAGAACTTTTTCTATATCTATAATTTTATCATTCTTATAAAAAAAATATTTATTTATCAAATCAAAATATGGATCCTCTTTTATTTCTTTTGGTAATTTTTCTAAAAATTCAATTGTTGTTGGATAATTATCTGGATCTACCGCTTTTGAAGCTCCTGCTCCTGCAAAAATTAAAATCATTTTTCGCTCTCCTTAATAATTTCACCGAAATGTCCTGACATTTGATTTATTTTCCAGATGTCATAGTTTACCGGTTGATGATTTTTGCTTGCTAAATTTATAATATTAGAAATATGCTTTAGTATTTTTCTTGTAAATTCATTATTTATATCTTTCTCTTTTTTAGGATTTTTTAAAATTAAATTTAAAAGGATTTCATGCATCTCTATCTTATTTAAACCATAATCTGTTTTTTCCTTATACAGTATTTTTAATGTATATTTATTGGTTTTATCTTCGTCAAAAGATTTCATACACCTAGATACATCTTCCTTCTTAAATTTATATTTACTATTACATAAAATGGTTAGTGCTTTTGCTAATTCCCTTGAAGAGAAATTATCAAATTCAAAGTTTTTCTCCCATAAGATTATATATTCTTCTTTTGTTACCATTCTTCCTGGGGTGAAGATAGATTCCTTTTTAAGTAATCTATCTTTAGTTATTTTTGCCTTGCCTTCATTATCCATAATTAATATAACTATAGTTTGAAGAGAATGGTATTCATCTATAAATTTTTTAAGTGCAATATATTTATCATCTTTTTTGTCCCCAACAATATTATCAATACCATAAAAATCTCTAATATCAATCCCAAAAACATTAATATTATATCCAAATAATTTGGATAAAGCATTAGTAATAAATTCTTTTTCACTCTTACCTTCAACTATAATAATTACTTTTGGTCTAGGATTTAATTTATATCTATTTACTAAATATTCAAGATATTTTGTTTTATTTTCAGCTTTAATATCCTTATGAAACCTTGCTAATGAATATAATCGTGAAGCATAAGGAGGATCTAATTCATTTTTATTGATATCCTTATAAAAAAGGCGAATCATATATTCCATTGAATATAATAATTGAGCATATAATGCATTGTATCGTAAATTCTTTTTTTCAGAATATGAAATATATTGTATTAACTCATACCAACTTCTTAAAGGATCAATATGCTCAACATAACGCTTCATTTCATCATGAAGTTTACTAATTTTATCATTTTTTAAGTCTAATCCTTTTTTAATTGTTTTAGGTTTCCAGCTTTTACGTAATTCCCACCACCAATTATCGTGAAGCTCAAGTGCTGGAGTTTTAATATGTATTGTTCTTTGATCAGTTAATGTTTGAGGATAATAACGATTTGAGATTATTTGACAAATAATTGCTGTTTCATTCTCATCTTTTATATTACTTGCACGTCTACATGAGAAATTAATTGTTTCTCTTCTTTTTTGAAAATAATTTTTACTTTGTGAGCTTGATAAATTTTTTATTATAAATGTATTATATGTTCGAGAACTACACCTTAATACCTTTTGTAATGGATAAATCTGAAAAATAGAATAATAACTTTCAATTTGATATTTTTGCTTTTTATTATAAAAATATTTCCATGCTCTAAACTTTTTTAATTTTGAATTCCATAATAAATTATCCTTCAACAATAAGGTTAAATTACTTTTCTTAAAATCAGGATACCTTATTTCACTTGGAATAAAATGTTTGTAATTATCTTTTTCATAATTTTCATATTTTAATCTTAAAAAAGGATAAAATAACTTTTCTTTTTCAAAAGTTTCCAATAATGTTTCATTTATCATAATTTTCCTTTTATTACAATATTCAATAAACTTTTTAGTATTCAATAATGGGCATATTATAAAAGATTCGTGCTTAATGAATAATTTCAAATAATCCTTATTTATACTCACACATTCTCCTCGATTATTTTAATTTCTTCTTTGGTTAGGTTGTATAGTTTATAGAATAATTTAACAATCTGCTGTATTAATTCTTTGATGTGTCTGTTAGGGTTATTACTCATAGAGACCTTTACCTATTTTTATTATTGCAAATATTTATCATTTTTCAAAATTTTTGGTGTCTCAGTAAATGTCACAGTATTGTCACAGTAATATGTCATAGTAATATGTCATAGTAACTCATAATATTTTGTTGGATCTGTCTTACTTTTTGAAATTTCCTTAATAAATCTTAATTTAACTAATTTAGATAAATCACGCTGAACAGTTCTCTTTACAAAACCATATTTTTTAATTATTTTTTCTACAGACACACGACTTTCTTTAACGATAAATAATAGTATTTTTTCCTGTCGATAATTCAAATTAGATTGTTTAGCTTTATCTTTAATAACTTCTTTTTTTATCGCCAGCTCTCCTTTTATCTTAACTTCAATAAGCTGGTTTTTCAATCCTTCTGTAAAATATTCAAGCCACAATGTCATGTCCATATTATTTTTTCGGACAGATTGAATTGCATTATAATAATCTCTACGATTTTTATCATAATACTCTGATATCGAGAATAGTTTCTTGAAATCATAACCATTTTTATAAAGGATTAAAGTAGAAATCAGGCGTGCTGTTCTACCGTTTCCATCTAAAAAAGGATGGATATCAACAAATTGGTATTGAGAAATACCTGCAATAAGAACAGGCGAAATATCCAAACTTTTATTTAACCAGCTAAAAAAAACTTTCATCAATTTGGGAAGTTTATCCGGAGATGGTGGTGTATAAATTATTTGTTTTGTTAAAGAATTAACTACATAGTTTTGAACCTTTCTATATTTACCTGGTTCAAGGATTCCACCTCTAACATTATCAACTAAAATTCTATGAATTTCTTTTATTAAATTTTCAGTAATCTTAGATTTTTTGTCAAGATATTCAGCTATAAAATCCATTGCGCTTTTATAATTCAATATTTCCTGAAGATCATCTTTTCTTATTCCCTTTATAGTCTTCCCTGATAATATCTTTTTTGCTTGAGCTAAAGTAAGCTCAGTTCCTTCAATATGAGTAGAATGGTGAGCCTCAAGAATAATGGCCTTGCTTTGCATCGCTCTAATCCAATCTTGCTTTAATTTAGCTGCTTCTAAAAATCCTCGTGCTCGTTCTATCTCAAGAAGACAATTATTTATACTATTGGTAATTGTAAATTTTGGTTTAAACATCTCACGCATTCTCCTCTATTATTTTAATTTCTTCTTTGGTTAGGTTGTATAGTTTATAGACGAGTTGGTCGATTTGATTGTCAATTATATCAATCTGTTTCTGGTAATGTTTTTTGTCCTGTTCTGTCTTTGCATTATGAAACTTCTTCTGAACCTCTAACATTTGATCAACAAGATTAACTAATTTATCATGAGATTTTATTCCATCATTATTTTTAAAGTCAATATTATTTATTGGGAAACTTTTTAATTCTTTAACTTTAAATTGAGGAAATATTTTTCTCTGGAATTTATCATATTTTTTCTCAAACCAAAACGAAATAATTTTTGAATTTAAAATACCTAATATATATTCAAAAGAGTAATCATTCTTTACATTAAATACTACCATACTATTTATATCATTTAAAAAATATTTTTCTGTATAAATAGCATTTATACAATAAGGTGGTTTGGATGGTATTTGCCTTACTAATATTCTTGGACAATTAAATGGAACCGATTTTCTTGGTTCCGCAAGAAAATCTCCATATTTCAAATATTCTTTAGACCAGCTTAGATAATATCTTTGCACATCTTTTCCTTCAAGATATTTTATGTCTTTATTATCTAACTTCTTTTTACTATGAAATATTCTATTATTCTTTGCAAAATCTTTTTGAGGAGGTTTACCCTTTCCTGTTTGATAAGCCTTTAATCCTGTTGATACTATTGTAATGTCTTCTAATTTTATTGATTTTTTTTCTATTTTTGAAATAATGTTTTTTAATTTTATATTTTTATATAAATTAATTTGTATTATATCATCTTTTAATATTTCATAAAATGATACGGTAGCTATCTTGTTTATTGAATTAATATCATTGCTTTCGTAAAGATAAACATTTTTAGGTTTACCTTTTTTAAATATTAATATTGAAGTATCAACATTAGCCCCTATAAATACTTTATATAAAATATTTATAATTTTAACTGATCCAGTAGATGAAATTATAAAATCCCTAAATATTTTCAAACTACTAATGGTAAGCCAATTATTTGGTATAATAAATCCCAATGTTCCATTTTTAATTAATTTGCTAAATGCCATTTCTACAAACATCATATATGTATTTAATTGATAATTTTGATGTTCATATTTATTATAAAAATACTCTTTTTCACATTTTGTAAATCCTTTATCTCTTGTAAAAACATACGGTGGATTTCCAATCACTACATCGAATCCGCCGTTTTTCATGATTTCGGGGAAGCCATCTTTACCGTCCCAGTCGAAGACGTTTATTTTTCGTTTCTCGTCGTCGTCAAATAGGGATAGGTTTTGTCCCTGGTAAAAGTCACTTCCGATGAGTGAGTTACCGCACTTAATGTTATTCGACAGGTCAGGTAGGAGTTTGAAATCGGAGATCTTGAATAGCATTCCTGCAGATTCCTGGTTCTCGTGCTCCATTAGTTTCAAGAGTAACGATAACTTTGTAACTTCAACTGCCTGCTGATCAATGTCAACTCCATAAATATTATTCAGGAGAATATTCTGTTTTTCTGCAATGGTTAAACGAAATGTGTTCTCAGAAACCTGGTAAATTTTACTGTCCTTCAGTGTTTTTTTTATTCGTTTTTTATCGGTGTAGTATTCCAGGTGATAGTCCATTAAATATTGATATGCACCGAGGAGGAAGGAGCCTGACCCGCAAGCGGGATCCATGATGCGAATGTTTTTGATCGCCTTCGGGGACATTCGCTTACGAGAGCCGAGAACAGAGAGCTGACCCTGTACCACTGCTTCGCTTGGGTGCAGGGCGCCGGAACTGTCGTTTGACTGAGAACTACTGTTTGACTGTTTTGATTGCCGCGCTTTAGCTCGTGGCTGGAGTGGAACGGAAGTCATCCCGACGCGTCGGGACAATGACAAATTATTATTTTGAGTTAGATTGCCGCGCTGCGCTCGCAATGACAACTCAAAATTACCTATTAATGCACCTACTGTGTTTTGGACGATGTAGTCGACGATGTATTGTGGTGTGTAATAGACTCCGCCGGCTTTTCGGACTTCGGGTTTCTCTTCTATTTTTGCCTGGTGACTTGGTGTTAACCTGATAACTTTTCCCAGGAACTGTTCATAGATATTTCCGAGGATCTCGACTCCGAGGACAGAGAACTCATACGGGCATGCCGGGTAGTATAGTTCTTTTATAATTGATTTCAAGATATGATCATCTATCTCGAGATTATTAATGAACTTTTCCTTCTTGAACAGTCCGGCATTATATTTCTTATCAGCCCTTTGAAAAACTTCGGTTAGCTCAACCATAATATTTTCTGTATCGGTTAATTTCATCAGCATCCCGTACTCTTCCATCTGTCTATCTTCAGCAATGCGGAGGAAGATTATCCGGTCAATGATTTTCTGAACTGCATAGTTAAGTTCATAGATGCTTACGTCCTGGTTCCGGAGTGCGATCACACGAGCTAACCTTGAACGCCAGTCCTCAATAAGTTTCAGGAACTCCTTATCAACTTCACTGGTTCCCTTTTTCCGTTTCTTATCAACGATATACCTGTCAAAACTCCCTTTTAGGATGGCTTCCTTGGAAAATGCCCCGTTAATAAAATCCCACTCTTTCTGATACTCGTCATACGTACAGTAGAAAATCCTGGCGACACTTGCTTTATCTTTATGTGAAGGCTTTATCCTTGTATCATAAACCGCGAACTCTTCAAAATCTGTCAGGATAGATAATGGAA
>DAOVMD010000301.1 GCA_030630935.1 Candidatus Mcinerneyibacteriota bacterium
ACTACACTTGAGATGGAATTAGTAAAGTTACGGGCTGTTTATCAAAATAATGACCCTAAAATCATTGAAGTTGAAAATCAGATATCTGAATTACGAAGTAAGATATCATCAAAAGCTGCCACTCTATATGACAATGAGTCCACCGAATTTGCCTACTTAAAGGACCTTTTTAGTGAACAGATAACACTCAATATTGAACAGTTATCATTGATTGGTCAGAATAAAGCGATTGAAGAGATTCTTAAAGATTACCAAAAGATATATAAAGAATTCCCGGAGAAGGAATTGATATATTATAGATTAAAGAGAAAAGTCGAAGTGGGCGAAAAGATTTATTCCATTCTTCTCGATAGCTATAAACAAGCTCAGATATCTGAAGCATCAGTCCAAACATCCATTAAGGTTATTGATAAAGCAATTCCTCCTAAAGTTCCACTTCCTACAAACAAGACAAACATAATCGTTTTTTCTCTTATCATTGGTTTTGTTGGTTCAATCATAACAGCCTTATTATTAGAGAATTTAGATACTACTATTAAGACCGGCGAAGAGATTGAGCATATTTTCAAGATTCCTGTTATCGGGTATATTCCCCAGATTCTCCGGGAATCCGAAACTGAGAAATTATTAAAGAAATTTCTTCCACTAAAACGAGTTACTTATAAGAGAATATTAACAGAGAACCTTATTTCCAAGCTTGAACCTCATTCTCCAATTGCTGAGGCGTATAGAACACTAAGAACTAACTTCTCATATCTTATGATTGATAATCCAGCAAAGACCTATATAATAACGAGTTCAGAACCAAAGGAAGGAAAGTCAATAACAATTTCTAATCTTGGAATTACTTTTGCCAGGAATAATACAAAAACCTTAGTAGTAGATTGCGACCTTAGAAAACCTGCAATTCATAAGATATTTAACTTAGAGAACAAGATTGGTTTAACAAATTATCTTGTAACTGAGATTTCAGGTTTATCCTTAGATAATATTATTATTCCAACTGAGTTTGAATATCTTGATATAATTACCTGTGGTAAGATCCCGCCTAATCCTGCAGAGTTATTAAACTCGAAGAAAATGCGGGATTTCCTAATTACGGTAAAAGATAAATACGATATTATTTTAATTGACACACCACCAGTTGGTGCAGTAACAGATGCTTCTGTTTTAGCACCATTTTGTGATGGGATTGTTTTTGTAATTAAGGCCGCCAGCACTCCACGAGAACGAATTGCTCATTCATTAAAGCTTCTTCAGCGTTCACAGATTAAGACTATTTCCGGTGTCTTAAATCAAATTCCTGTTGAAGGAGGCTACGGATATTATTATTACTATTATTATTACAGTTATTATTATGGTTCTGACGATAACAAGAAACGTTGAGATAATTAATGATCATGAAATATTTAGCAATTATTCCTGCACGAGGTGGTTCAAAAAGGATAAAAAATAAAAACATTAAATTATTAAATGATAAACCTTTGATTTATTATACTATTAATTCAGCATTAAATTCCAGACTTAAGAAATATGGAATCTATGTATCTACTGATTCCAGACGGATTGCAGAGATTTCAAAAGATTTAGGAGCACAGGTTCCATTTTTACGAGCTAAAAAACATGCAAAAGATAAATCATCATCCTATGGTTTAGTTAAGGAGTATATAGATTATTTTACTAATCTTGGTGCAACCTCTGAGAACATTATTCTTTTACAACCAACCTCGCCACTTCGGAGCTCAGGAGATATTGATTCAGCAATTAAGAAATTTGAGAAGTTAAAATCAAAATCCTTAATTTCAATTACCGAAGCAAAAGAAAATCCATATTACTTATTTAAAAAGCGTGGGAATACCTTAACTCCCTTTTTAAATAAAAAATATCAATTCAAACGCAGTCAGGATTTAAAAAGCATTTTTAAAATTAACGGAGCAATTTACATAATTAGAACGGATATATTCTTGAAGGAGAGAAAAATTTTTATTAATAATACGGCATTTTATGAAATGCCATGGAATAGATCTATAGACATTGATGAACAATCTGATTGGGATTTGGTAGAAATATTAATGAAAAAAGGTAAGGTAAAGTGACGCGAAAGATTAAAATCACTGATAATATTTATATTGGTGGGAGTTCACCGATTTTTATTATTGCAGAAGCCGGTGTAAATCATAATGGAGATATAAATCTTGCGAAGAAACTAATCGATGCTGCAAAAAAATCCGGAGCAGATGCCGTCAAATTCCAGACATTTAAAGCATCAAAATTAGTTTCAGCCTCAGCTCCGTTAGCCCAGTATCAAAAAGGGAATATGAAAAAGGGCAGCACCCAGCTTAAGATGTTAAAGCAATTAGAACTTGATTTTAAGAGTTTTGAAATCTTGAAAAAATGTGCAGATAGAAAGGGGATAATGTTTTTATCTACCCCCTTTGATTATGAGTCAGCACAATTTTTAAAGGAATTAGAAATTCCCTTATTTAAAATCAGTTCAGGAGATCTAACCAATCTACCATTTTTAGAGTTTATTGCAAGATATAAAAAACCCTTGATATTATCGACAGGTATGTCCACTTTATCAGAAGTTCAGGAAGCGATTGGTTCAATTACAAAATTCAATAAGAAATTGATTCTTCTTCATTGTGTATCAAATTATCCTGCAAGTTTTAAAACGGTTAACCTTCGAGTTCTTCAAACTTTAAGGGAAAAAACTCAACTTGTAATAGGTTATTCAGATCATACTCTGGGTATTGAGATTCCAATTGCTTCTGTTGGGTTTGGGGCTAAGGTAATTGAGAAGCATTTTACTCTGGATAAGAAATTTAAAGGTCCTGATCATAAAGCATCTCTTAGTCCTGATGAACTAAAGAATATGATTAAAGCAATCAGGCATGTTGAGTTATCACTTGGAGATGGAATTAAAAGGCCTGTTCAAACTGAATTTGAAGTTATGAAAGTAGTCAGAAAGAGTTTAATTGCCAAGCACGAACTGCTTCCTGGAAATATCATTAAGAAAGAAGATATAATAATTAAACGCCCTGGTACAGGGATTCAACCCCGGGAACTAAGTAAGCTTTTAGGAAAAAAAGTAAGGAGCAAAATCAAGATCGGAGAACCAATTACATGGGCGAAATTGAAGAAATAACATTTCCTTTAATCTATTTATATACAAGGTGTAAACTGAATTATAAAACTACGTAAAAATGTTTTCTATAAAAAAAGGATGACTTAATGAAAGGATTTAACCTGAAAACCTAATGGGAGTTAGTCAAATAATGTTAAATAATAAAGAACTATATATTATTATTGGAGCTGGCGGGCATGCTCAAGTAATCATAGATATTCTTCATAAAAGTGAAGTATCAATAAAAGGTTTGATTGATAATTCTGATAAAAAGCATGGAACAAGAATTTTAGGTGAAGAAGTTCTCGGCGGATTTGATATTATTGATCAATTTAAACATAAATGTAAATTTTTAATTGGGATAGGTGATAATAAAATACGTTGCAAAATAGGGATTGAATTAATAGAAAAGGAGTGTCAATTTGGAACGGCAATTCATCCTAATTGCATACTTGGAGAAGATGTTGTTATTGGATCCGGGACGGTGATTATGGCTGGTACTGTAATTAATTCTGGTACTAAAATAGGGGAGAATTGTATTATTAATACTTCCGTTAGTTTGGATCATGATAATATTATTGGTGATTATGTTCATTTATCACCTGGAAATGTAACTGGAGGTATGGTAAGAATTGGTAAGCTAACTTGGGTTGGTCTGGGTTCCAGAATAATAAATAATATAACTATTGGTGAATCAACTATTATCGGAGCTGGCAGTGTAGTAATAAAGGATATTCCTTCTCATGTTATGGCAGCGGGAGTCCCTGCTAAAGTTAAAAAGAAGATTTAATAACAGGAAATTGTTATCTGTGCAATAAGAAAGAAAATGAAATAAAGGTATTTGTTAAAGATTTGGATAGAAGCTTTCCCTGTTTTCATTTTTAAGTAATCCAGTTTATTAAAAATAATCTTTATGTAAAATCTTATTCCATTAATAATATTATATAAATAGAAGAAAAGGAAAAATACTAAATCTTCTAAGGGAAAAAACGGAAAGATACAAAATAAATTTACATGAATTTATTCTCTTTATTATCGAGCCTTAGTATCAGGACTTTCCCCATTTTTTTTTGTTACATTAATATTGAATTATACCTAGTTCAAGCTCTGCTTGAGCAGATAATAGAGAGCAGAGAACAGTTAAAAGCTTTCCCATTTTTTGAAATTAGACTTTGTCACTTTTAAAAATCAACTAACTTCCTATATTACAATAGTTATAGGGTTTTGGGTGGGTTTTTTAAAGAAACTTCTGGTTCCAGCTCTGAATAGTAAATATTCTTCTCACCTTTAACGCTATGTAATCAGCGCAATATTCACAAAATTGTAATATAATAAAATTATTTAAAAAAATATTCTTCTTTTTCTCTTTTTTACTTGAC
>DAOVMD010000426.1 GCA_030630935.1 Candidatus Mcinerneyibacteriota bacterium
CTTATATCGGAATGCATCGATTATAATCGATGCTCTTTGAATTGCATTGATCCGCAAAACGCATTGATTCGTAAACTCATCAATGCACTCCATAATGCACTCAAAAATTTATCTCTTTTCCCTCACCTACTTTAATCTTACCCCAGGATTTCTCGGGCTTTTTGGATTCCGAGTTGAATTCTTTTTTGTATACTCTCTTTTGAAAAGTCGAGCTGATCTCCCAAGGGTTCATTGGGTTCAATGATTTTATTCTCAAAATATTTATAGGGTTTACCATCTTCTTTTAAAAGGGAGTAACCTTTTTCTTCAGCTTGTTTTACAAGTGAATTTATTCGGAGAAATTCCCTAACATCAGTGGAAATTATTTCGTTCATTAAAATATCAATTGACCTGAGTCCAATATTTAAAATATTTTTCATTGGTTTCTTTGTCGGGTATGGTTTTGTCGGACTGCAGTTGATTATAATCATCTCGTCAGGGTCATCATCCAAAACATCACTTAATGGACTGATATTCCTGACACCGCCATCCAACATATTTGTAAGTTTCTCAGAGATATCAATCGGTTCCCAGATGATCGGCATAATTGTTGATGCAAGAACTGCTTTCTTAAAGTTTTCCATATCAGGAGAAAAGAAATCATACTCTCCTGTCTCAAGAGAAACAACACCTACTCTAAATTTAATTTTCATATCATCAGGATTAACATGCTTTTCAATTAATCTCTTTAATGGATCATTACTATAAATTGATTTCTTACCAAAGATAAACTTTACAAATGTCCAGAGATTTAATTTCCCTGTATATATCTTATCATTTGAAATATTATTCCAGGTATCTTCAAGTACTTTATACTTTTCCTGAGCTAACATTGAACCATTGAGTGCACCAACAGAAACTCCGGTAATGATATCCCAGGTATATCCCTTCTCTTCCCGGGCATACTTCTCCGCAGCAAACTGAAACGCTCCGCGTGATGCGCCACCACTTAAAACTAATGCTGTTTTCTCTTTCATACTACCCTTTTTTTATTTACTTACATATGTCAGTTGCACGATTTGTCAATTGACAAATCGTGCAACTGAATTTATTAATCAATTTTAAATTTTTGAAAATTATTATTGCTCAACTTTAATTCCTCGGTTCCCAGATGTAATTGCCCTGCTTATCTATATATCCAATTTTGGTATTCTCTCCGCGTAATCCTCCAACTATATAAACCTTTGCGGTTCCATTATCCTGAAATGAGGATACACAATCCCATTGAGGAGGGATTATAAACTCTCCGGATTTATCTATAAATCCCCATTTTTCACCGTCCAATGAAGCTCCGCAATAGCCATTATAAAAACCGGGATGTAATCCTTTAAATCTATATTCAATTATTAATTCACCTTCTTTATTTATAATACCGTCTAATTTATCTTTAACAACAACACATAAACCTTCTGAAAACCAGCCTACGTAATCAAAGAGACCATTAAGGTATTTCCCTTCTTTATCTATTAACTTCCACTTTTCAACCATTACTCCATCTTGTTCTATCTCTATCTCAACAGCTGCATATCCTTCCTTAAAAAAGAAAGCCATCTCAAATTGCGGTTCTATTACATATTCACCTTCTTTATTTATAAACCCCCACTTTCCATTCTCACTAACTGCTGCCAATCCTTCTGAGAATTCAAATGTGCTTTCAAATCTAGGCTCAATTTCTACTTCAAAATTACGATTAAGATACCCGCTCCTTTTTTCATTCTGAAAAGGTAATAAGTCTTCACTAAATCTATGATAGATCATAATTTCTTTTGATTTAAAAAGAGTTTCTCCTTTATTGTTAATAATCCCATAATAAAAAGCATCAGGTTCTTCTATAAAGATATTTGTCATTCCTTCCTTAAAATCACCACTTCCATAAAATTCAGGCTGTATTATAAATTGTCCTTTCTTGTTAATATAACCAAAGTTTATAGGGATATGTTCACCTTCCCTGGTTGCAACTCTCGCTAATCCTTCCTTAAAATCGTATGCTGCAGTGAACTGGGGTTCAATCACAATATTCCCTTCAATATTAATATATCCGTATTTCCCATCCACCTTAACCGGTAGCAGAACAGTATCATCTAATATTATCTTCGGTTTCATACAACTTCCAAATATAAACAGAGTACAAATAATTAATATTAAAATCCTAATTTTATGTTTCATACTTTCCTCCTATCCTCTAACAGTTGCACGATTTGTCAATTGACAAATCGTGCAACTAAATTCATCAATCAACTCATATCGGATTGCATCGATGTTAATCGATGCGGGTGCAAGCACCCTTTGTACAAACCCTGCTTGCAGTGGTCAAGCCCTGCTTGCAGGGCATTGATTCGTAAAAACTCATCAATGCACTCCAAAATGCACTCCAAAAAACAAAAACCTACGGATCACAAACCTTACTTTTATCTTCCTTAAATACGATGATCGGGTCTTCGGGGATATCGGTGAAGAAAACGATATTATTCATTTCATTTTCATAAAGCACCCTCATAAGTTTCCCAATCTCATCATTAGGAATTTTATCAAGGGTATTAAAGTCTCTTGTCTGAACTTTTAAAATTATCCTGCTCTTATAATCTTCAGGAAATTTCTCCTTCAGGAATTTTGTATATTTATGAAATCGTTTTATTGCAGCATCATTACTAATACTTAACTCCTCCGCAATCTGTCTATGATAACTCATAATTGCAACTCTGTCAAATCCCGAGAGTAATGCCAGTTCAATATCGTTACTCTCCCATGATATTCCATAATCATAATTTTCAAGGAAATCATAATATGCATCATAGATAAACTCCAAATCAGAATTATTCTTCCGGGCTGCAGATTTCAATTCACCGGCATACTTCATTAACTCCTTTGTCTTCCATCTAGCCCAGTACCAAAAAACATTCGTTGTAAAACTTCTCCCGCCCTTTGTCCTTTTATATAATTTATTCGGTTCTGGAACAAACCCGAAATCCTCTTGAAATTCTTTCAATGCAGCAGGGTTATAATCTTCTGAAACCCTGAGCATCAGGTCATCCTGAAATAGAACTCCGTCGAAATTATATTTTCCAATACCTTCAAATA
>DAOVMD010000078.1 GCA_030630935.1 Candidatus Mcinerneyibacteriota bacterium
CATCTATAAGTTCCCGTCTGTAAAGATACCGATTCAATTTGACCTGAAATCTGCTGAAGTGAATATTTCTCTAAAAGTCACAGAAGAGACCCCGGATGTAATGGAGATAATTGAAACAATACCAGAAGCAGACTTACAGAATTTAAACTCAGCAGAATGGTATTTTGATATGATGCCGGGAGAAGATAAAACACTCCTTTCAATTAATAGACTTCCTGAAGCACTTGGATATTACGAGCTATTCTTTGAAGTCTATACAAAAATCAATGGGACATATAATCTTCACTCGACATTCATCTATGGTTTTGAAATGGAATTTGAAAAGGAATCCTATATAAATGAAATGATATTTGACCTGATTCAGCTCCCCGTAGAAAGTAATGAACAGAAATGGCTGGAGAATATTATTCAGATCCTGGATGAAATAAAAAACACGAATATCCAGACCAAAAACGATTGCCTTAATGCAATAAAAGACCTATTTACCGCGAAAAATAATCTGGATAAGATTACAAGTGTGAATACATATGAAATATATGAAAAAATATTAATACTCGTATTATATCATGAAGCCAAGATTGAATCGATAAACACACGTAAAACCACGAAAAGAAAAAACAAAAAAGACACGAAAAAGCATTAGCCACCCCGAAGTAAATTCGGGGTAAACTCCAGACACTAAAGCTCGAAATATGCTCTTTGAAATTACACAAGGATTAAAGTATACAGGATTAATTTTTTCATACAGGGATTAAACGGATTAACCTGATTATAATTACTCTTGAAAAAAATATTAATCTATATATAGCTTGAGGATAGAAGAAAGTGTGTGAGGAGTAATCAGTAAAGAGAAAAATCCAAACTTTAGCTACTTTCTTTTAGGTTTAAAGCTTTTAATCCCTTTAATCAGGCGAATCCCTGTAAAAGGATTAAGTTAATTTTTTATTATTTTTAATCTATGTTTTTTAATAAGTTCTTTGTAAATACTATTTATAACGATTGATATTCAAGCATTGTTTGCTTTAATGCAAATCGGTTTATCAATTAATAACTATCAATCATCAATCATAAATGTGGAGCGTTAGCGAAACGTTAGGGAGTAGATATGAGAAAGCTTTTAATATTTGTTTTATTTTTATCTCTTTTAATCTCTGTTTCTTTCGCGGTTTCTGATTCGGAGCTATTTCAGAGTGCGGGAGAGAAATGGGAGCAGAACAAGTATGAGGACTGTTTAGAGATTTGTCAGCGATTCTTATCCACATACACCAATAGTGAATTTATCGATGATGTTTTATTCCTTCGTGGTAAGTGCTATTACTTTCTATGGGATAAAGAGAATGCACTTAAGAAGGAAGAGCATACTTATAAGATTGAAGATGCAGTAGAGTCTTTCCAAAATATCATCAACGACCATAGCGATTCAGAACTATGCCCTGTTTCTTTAATGTGGATAGGTAACTGTTATTATTTCAATGAGGAATTTGACAAAGCGATTGAATCTTATGAAAAACTAATAACTGATTATCCTGAACATTCCGAGGCACAGAATGCCCGATACCGAATCGCAAAATCTTACGAAGCAAAAGGTGATCTGGAAACCGCATTAATAAATTACAAGTTCGTGGTCCGGGACTATCCTGATACCCCTGTTGCCAAGCAGGCAAAGTTCGATATAAAACGCATTGAAAAAATATTAAATGATAATAAATAAGGAGAGGGATAAATGAATAAACTAAAATTTTTAATATTTCTCTTAATTTCTTTCGTACTAATAATAGAAGGGCAGGCGACGACAGACCTGAATCAGTCTCAGGGTTTTGCTCCTAATACAAGGTTCTATTCCAGCGGAGGTGATGAGAACATAAATATTATGAACGGCAACCTGATGTTAAACTATGTTGATGCAAGCTTACCCGGCAGGAACGGTATGAGTCCTGGTGTTGGAAGAATATATAACAGTAAGATCTGGAGACCATTTAAAAAATGGGTTGAAGTTATAAGAGATGACGGTTTGAAATATTTGGTTCCAAGAGATTCTGCTTATATGATTGGGGGTAATTTTGGTACAGGTTGGAGATTAAATATACCAAGGGTAAAATTAAATACTAAGGACAATCCTTTTTTTATAAGCTTGACAACAGGTGATGGTTCAGAGCATGTGTTTGAGAAACTATCTACTGACCTCTCAATAAATAAGACCTGGCACTGGTATGGAGATACTGTTGATAGTACATTTTATAAGATAGAATTATTTAAGTTTAAAGAAACACCGGTTGAAAGAGTAAACCCCAATGTTTGGCCTAAGCAAGATTATATCTATACTGCAAGAAATGATAATAGTAAAATAATCGTCTGGGCAAAGGACGGTACAAAGTATGAAGGATATCCCGATAGACGAGACTATGATTACGATATTGAGAATTGTTCAATTCCAATAATTTTAGATCCAATTCGCGTAAAGGAAATTTTAAGTTATATTTATCCGGATCATTCTGAATATTCTCAAGGCTGTAATTTTCAAAAAATTGAAGATGTTAATGGGAATTTCTATACGATTAATTATTCTACTTCAGATAGTTATTCTGGTTTTATTAATTATGAAGTAAATCTTAATTCATATTTTCTAACATCTGATTTCGAAACGACAACATCACTCAATTCAGAATTTTGGACTAAATTCTTTTATGAATTAAAATATAATATTAAAATTAATCAGACTTCAGGTGATATGGTTATTGCATCAGAATCAACTGGTCCTGTTGCTATTGTCAGATTACCTGTTAATGTTAAATACCGGTTTGGTGATTTAATAGGTATAACAGACAGTAACGGTTTTAAGGTAAATATTAACTATGTTAATATTGAAGGACAGAATGATAGAAGGTTTCATGTTGTGTCGGATATTAATTATTTGAATTCAAATAATGAAAGAATTAAAGTTAAATATAATTACAACGAAAGATTGGTTACATTTCCAGCTGAAGGTAAATATATTGAAAATAAGGAACACTCCATCTTTCTTGAAAAAGTAAATTATTTATTAGTTAAAGATAATGGAGAAGAAAAGGAGTTAATTAATTCTTATATTTTTGACTATAATGAAACAGGTCATTTATGTAAAATAGTATATCCAACAAGGAATAACTTAACTGACCCTAAAAATTCAACCGAAGGTCTAATTGAGTTTAAGTATAAACCTTATCAATCTTATATCCCTTCTTCTATACACCTTGCAAATTATAAAGCAGTAGCTTCTAAGGCTTTTGTGGAAGACGAGCAAACCGCGGTTGAGCAACCAATACTAAATTTACCAATATCAGCTCTTACATTTGGGGTTTCAGAGAGAACTGAAGATAAAACCAAAGTAACAAAATATTTTAGAGGAATTAAAGATAGCGTTTTACTAGGTGGTTACCCAAGAGAGGTAACTGTTGTCCATCCGGATGAGACTTATGAAATTCATAACTATTATTATGGTGGAAAAGTTGTTATAGGTTTCTATGGTGCCTATATATCACATTGGAATTCAGGTTATGAGAAATCAGTTGAATATTACGAAGGTCCATATTCAACAGGTCCGTTTCAGACATCAAAAATCATTCAAAAAGTTGATTTTGAATGGGATGCTCAGGTATTTAAGGATATAACCAATGATGGTGTTTATGATTTTTGTAAAAATAAAAGGTTGAAAAAGAAAACTATTAGAAAATATCGTTATTCAGATAATGGAGTTCAGGAAAGAATTTATGAGACTGAAAATTTAAAGTATGATGAATTTGGAAATATCAAGAGAATGATAAACAAACGTGATTTAGAAGATCCTGCAGATGATATAATTATTGTTAATCGTTATCTTCATGAAACGAAACCTGAATATATTGATAAACATATACTAAATAAGGTTTTATTGACAACTATTAAAGATACAGATGGAAACATTCTGAAGAGGACCCGGTTCAAATATGACCAGTTTATTCCTAAAAATTATGGAATAGATACTGAACAAAAGTATGAAGATGTGAATCTTGATCCTTTGAAATTAGGTGAAACATATCGCGGTAACCTGACGACATTGATTACTTATATTGCTGAACAGGATGAAGAAGGCCTATTTAACTGGGATAATGCAATTGAAGTGACTCGGTACTTTACTTATGATATATTCGGGAATCAAGTAACTTCTGTTGATCCGAAAGGAAATCCTTCTAGAGTAACTTATGATGAAACACATAACTATGCTTTACCTGAAGAAACGATTAATGCATTAAATCATAAATCTGAAATTTCGTATTACCCCAATACCTATCTTGTTAAAACATCGACTGATATAAACGGTAATAATATCTTAAATGAATATGATTCGCTTGATAGGATTGTAAAAATAATTTTTCCACAGACTGCAGGGACATATACTACATTTGAATATCATGATAAGGCATTCCCCGCATATACAATTTTGAGGAATAATATTGAAGATAGTAAATTCTCAGAGAGTGTTTATTATTTTGACGGAATGGGAAGGTTTATCTACGGCGGTGTAAAGGAAGATGTTAAGGACGGAATAGATTCCTGGGTAGTAAATGGTGTGGACTATGATCATATGGGGAGGAAGAATAATGTCTATGAACCACAGAAGGATTTTGGTATTAATTTTAGTGATTTCCGCGATCCGCGTGAAAATCTTGAAGACCCAAGCAAGGACTTGAATTATATCAATTACGAGTATGATGTACTCGGCAGAACAAAGAAGGTTTTTATACCTGATGCAGTTCATGGTAATACTATTCCCCTGGAGATTGAATATGAATATAATGATTACCAAAATTCGGTTAAGATAACAGATACTAAGGGTCAACCAATTAAATATTATTACAATTCACAGGATAAACTTAAGATAGTTGAAGAACTTGATGAGAACGGTTATGCTTACTCCAAAACCAGATTTAAGTATGACCTGATGGGTAATATGACAGAAATGCGAACAAGCAAAGACGGTCGAAACTGGATGGTCTCAAAATATACTTATGATTCGGAAAGGAGACTAGTTAAATCAGTTTTACCTGACAGCGGTGAATCAACTTTTATTTATGATTTAAATGGAAACTTAACGCAAAGGACAGATGCAAAAGGGATTACAATTAAGTATTATTATGATAAGCTTAACCGTCAAACGAAGATTGAATATCCTGATAGTAGTTATATCCAATATGAATATGATAATCTTGCAATCCCCAATGGTAAAGGTAAGTTATATTCAAAGCGAAAATATCAAGCTGGTGAAGGTATTGTCAGTGAAAACTTGTTCTCTGATTTCGATGATCTGGATAGACTTTTAGAGAAAAAAGAATTTATCAACTTTGAAGGTCATAATCCTGTCCAGGTAAATCATAACTATTCATATAACAAAGCAGGATTTATGCTTTTTCATGATATCTCAGTCAACGGTCAGGAGATTCAAAAGATGGAGTATGACTACGACCTCATGGGTAGAGCAGATGTTTTATTTGAAACTGTGATGGGTGATTTGACAACGAAGACTGAGATAGCACGGATCCGTAACTTTAATCCTTTAGGTATGGTAGAAGATATTGAGTATGCAAATAATATTCATGTTCAATATAAATATAATGAATACCGTCACTGGATGGAGGAGATGGACATATCTATAGAAGAGGATAATGGTTCAGGTGATACTTATAAAAATTCAATATTCCATAATCAGTATCTCTATGATGTAGTTGGCAATAGGACAAAGTTAATCGATGAATCGGGTATAGAGACCACATATAATTATGATTCACTCTATCGGTTAACCAATGTTAATGGTAAGTATTATAACAAGGAAGGTCAGACTAAGGGAAGCAAATATACTTATGATCAAGTTGGTAACCGTTTGACTTATAACAGTAAATATGGTAAAATTACTTATGAGTATGATGAAAGTTCAAATAGGCTAAATCGAGTTAATTTTAATAGAGAGAATGATGATTTAAGTTATATGCTTATTAATTATGATGCAAATGGAAATACGAAACAACGAGATTATTTCAGGAGTAAGGATGAGATATTTGAACAGGAACTTTATGAATATAACTATGACAATATGATGACACATTATGTCAGACCCAAACCTGTTATGAAGAATAATCGAATTGAGATGGAAGTTGAGTCGGAACTAAATATGGAATATGATGTTAACGGAATACGCATAATCAAGAAATGTTATCCCAATACAAGTGATTCTACTATCTATATCTATGAAGGTGGAGAGGTCGTTTTAGAAATAACATACGAACAGATTCCAAAGAACAAGTACCTGTTCACGTATGCTGGTGGGAAGAAAGTCAGTAGAACCTCCTTTAATATAGATGGTACAATTGATCTTGATTCGAGAAAGTATTTTCATCAAAACTTCTTGGGTTCAATTGCTATGATTACTGATAAAGACGGAAACATTGAAGAACACAATAAATACGAACCATTCGGGGATATTCTCTGGTCAAAGAGTTATATCGATACAGATAATGATTATAAGTTCACGGGAAAAAAAAGAGATAAAGAAAGTAATCTGGATTATTTTAATGCACGTTATTTAGATACAAAACTTGGAAGATTTATGAAAGTGGATGTAGTTACAGGAAATGTCAAGAATCCACAGACACTAAACAGATGGGTGTATGTATTAAATAATCCTTTAAGATATATTGATATATTAGGTTTATATGAAGAAATAGTTGTATCTGGAGGTCCTTCAATAAAATCTATTGAACAAAATAAGCAACATGATCAGTATTGGGGTAATTTCTATTCTTCAGCCAAAATCATAATAAAAAATTTAAAGAAATCTTTAAAGGAAGGTGATGAGATAACTTGGCTTGTATATAGACCTGGATTTGAAGCAAGAGGTAAAGAGGATGAAAATGATAAAGATTATTATATTAAAAAAATCGAAAAAGCTAAAAAAGAATTTGGAGAGAGCGTTAATTTAGTATGGTTTAATAGCAAAGATGAATTTATTAAATATATGAATGAAGGTAAAATTGAAGAACATGATGAGGGTAAAGATAGGTCAAAAGAAGAAAACAAAATAAATGTATTTTATTATTTTGGACATGGAACAGACGCATTGTATTTTGAGTTTGGTACAAAAAAGAAAGGAGTTTCTACAGATTGTTTATATCCAGATGATTTAAAATTGATTGAAAAAGATATCTTTGCAAAAAATACTTATGCAAAAGGTTATGGTTGTTTTGGTGCTCCAGTATTTTCAGAAGCTTGGGAGGAACATTTTGGTTTAAAATATCATGGTGTTAAAGGAAGAGTAACATATTATAGACGTGATAAACTTCCTAAATTAAGTCCAGGTGCAGAATGGAACTAAATATAATAAATCAAGAATGGTTTCAATTTATCTTCGATATAATAATGATTTATATAATATTAATAAGTAAAAAGTAAGGTGTTATTATGAAAAAGTATGATATAGTTTTTTTGGGAATTATAATAGTTAATATGTTTTTTATTTTAATAAATTGTTATTCAGATTCGTTAAATGTTGAATTAGTTGGAAGAATGAAAAGTGGAATACCTCAAGATGTATTTGTTGATGGAAATTATGCATATGTTGCAGCATATCGTCTAATTTATATATTCGATATATCAAGCAAAAAAAATCCCAAAGAAATTGGATATTGTGAAATAACTTATCAAGCAAATAGAGTCTATGTCTTAAAGAATTATGCTTATATTGTAGGAGGGAATTTTTTAACAATAGTAGATATATCAAATAAAACTAAACCTTTTCAAGTTGGATTATGTAAGTTACCGGATTCTGCAAATGATATTTATGTATTAGGCAATTATGCCTATGTAGCCGATAGTTTTAAAGGATTAAGAATAATAGATATCTCTAAACCTAAAACACCAAAGGAAATAGGTCATTATAATACTAATGGTGATTCAAAAGGTATTTATATCTCTGGAAATTATGCATATCTCGTGGATAACCAGTCTAGTTTAAGAATAATAGATATTTCTATTCCTAAGTCACCAAAAGAGGTGGGGTTTTATTATGATACTGATTGTTCTTATCAAGATATTTTTGTTAAAGAACACTATGCTTATATTGCTGGAGGTTTATCAGGTTTAAGAGTAATAGATGTTTCTATACCTGAGAAGCCAAAAGAAGTTGGATATTATAAAACTCCTACAGGACCTTCGACAAATATATTTATTTCAGAAAAGTTCGCCTATATTTTAGTTGATTTTGTAGGTTTGAAAATAATAAATATTTCTGATCCTGAATCACCGAAAGAGATAGGTTTTTTAAAAGTAAGTTGTTCAGACTACTCAGAAGCAAAAGTCGGTTTATTTGTGTCAGGTAATTATGTATATACTACTGAAAGCAATGAGGGCTCATTAAACATAATAGACATTTCTGATCCAGCCAATCCTAAACAGAATTTTTTCTATACATTTATTGATTTTAATGATATTTATATATCAGGCAATTATGCATATATTGCAGCGGGAATTACAGGTTTAGTTATAGCAGATATTTCTAATCCGAAATTACCGAAAAAAATATGTTCAATTAAAACTCCAAATTATGCTTCAGGTGTTTATGTTTCCGGAGATTATGCATATGTCACAGACGAAAAGTTCGGTTTAATAATAATAGATGTATCAAATCCTAAAATACCAAAAGAAATTGGCTTTTATAAAATGTTTTCGAGAGCTGACCATATTTATGTCTCGGATAATTATGCATATATTGGAGCTCATGATTCCGGGTTAAGAATAATAGATGTATCAAATCCTAAAAAACCTAAAGAAGTAGGATTTTATATTAAAGATAATAATGGTGATCGATGTTATGCAACTGGAGTTTATGTTTCCGGAGATTATGCATATGTTAATGACTATGATGGCATATTAAGAATATTGGATATATCAAACCCGACATCTCTCGAGAATGTAGGTTCTTGTGGAATACACGGAAATGCAATAAATATTTTTGTTTCAGGTAATTATGCATATATTGCTTCAGGAGTTTTAAGAATAATAGAAATATCTAATCCTAAAAAGCCTAAAGAAATAAGTTGTTTAGATGATGATAAATATAATAATATTATTGATATTTTTATAAAAGATAATATTGCTTATATTTTGGACTATCCATCAGGATTAAGAATAATAGATGTATCAAATCCTAAACAACCTAAAGAAGTAGGATATTATGATACACCAGGTAATGCTAATAGTGTTTTTGTATCAGGTAAATATATTTATGTTGGAGATAATGGCTCTGGTTTATGGATATTACAATTAAATAAAAGGAAGTAGAAATATTTTATAACCAACTTTTAAATTAGTGATTAGCGACAATTATAATTACCGGGTGACGTCAATTAAAGCAACAGGATTTTAGTAATTTATGTTATTATACTTAATTTTAAAAATTATGAATGCAGCAATTAACCAAGAATTTATAGAGTCATCATATACAGTTGACAGCACATATTTTATGATTGAATTAAAGAAGGACGATTTTGAGATAAAAGAGAAACATGATGGTAGAAAGATGATATTCCCTAAACAGACTTATCTTTATTTCCCGAAGAATGATGATAGTAAAATCTCTATTTATACAAAAGACGGTACAATGTTTGAAGCTTTTCCTAACAGGAAACAGACGATATATGATACTCCGAGTATTACAGTAGAGAATTATTCAGACTGGACAGATGCCCAGGTTGAAG
>DAOVMD010000072.1 GCA_030630935.1 Candidatus Mcinerneyibacteriota bacterium
CATCCTTTTCAAGGTTCTTATAAAAATTCAGGAATAATGTTTTTGTTGATTTATCATTTATTTCCCAGAGAGAAGAAATGATGAATGGAGCACCGGCATAAACTAATGCCCTTGTTAATCCAACTACATCATCTCCGTAAGGTAATTGTTTAGATGTTGCTGAGGTATAGCTTGAAAACTTACCTGACTCACAGGCAGATAAAATTATTAAACTTGCTTTTATATCAAGATTAAATATTTCCCGGACTGTTAGAAAACCATCGTTCATGGAATCTTTTGTAAGAAGAATCTTAGACTCTAATGGTTTATCGGGATGGAGTATTCCATGTGTTGCAAGATGGATTATATCAAAGCTACTACAATTATTTCTTAAATATGTTTCTGTCGCTTCTGATTTTATCTTTATCTCTGTATCAGGATAAAGAACTTTTAATTCTTTTGCTTCTTCTTCAGCATATTTCAATTCATTCCAATCACTGGGATATTGAGCATTTGCAAGAACTAATTTCCTTTTACTCTCCTGCGGTTTCTTCAGGGGACTCCCAAGAAAATATAACATGCTTGCAGTTGGTAATACTAAAATCTTATATTTCTCAATTAAAAATTCAGGTTTTGGTAGTTGCTTACTCTTTTTATCCTTCTTTGTTACAAGAGCATTAAACGGGAAGTGGTGAAGCATCCTATGCGGAACAATGCAAATTAACTTGTCTTTTGAAAGGTACCCTTCAATAGGTTCAAATAACGCTTTATATAACCAGTGCAAATCATCCTGCCATGATTTATCCAGGATATTCATTCTTGCACCCGTAGCAGATTGTCTGAATTTTCTAATTCTTTCTTCAATCTCCCATGGTTTCCTTTTTAAAACCACCACTTTTAAAGTCCATTCCTTAAGAACAAATACAAAAGCAGCTTCAGTACCCAAAAAATAATCTACAAGAATAATATCCTTCCCGAGTATGTTATAGAGTTGATTAAGACTAATTGGTGTAACAGTTTTCAAGTTTGAATATTCGGGAGCCTGTTGCTTTAACTGATTTAAAATATTCTTTTGTTCTGATATTAAACTCGAAACATCTTCCTTATCAATCTTACTTGCAATTTTGAAAGATAATTCCTTCTCCTTTTTAATTAATCCCTTTACTTCACCCGAATATTTCTCTTCACCTACAACCTTACTCCCGATCAAGTCAACAAAAGTTTTTGCCTTAGCTCTTTCTACAGTTTTAAAACTTAACTCATTCTGGTTTAGAATAATATATAGAGAAGCCAGCTGTTCGTAAACAAAGATTTTATTTTCAAGGAAAGTTGCCCTGGATCTTTCAAGTGAGATATCACCCCGAATCTCTTCGATTATTTTTCTTGCCCTATTTAATAACTTTACTGCAGTTTCATAATTCTTTAACTCTCTCTGTGTAATGCCCATATTAATTAAGGATATTACAATCCCAATCTTTAATTTTGCTTTAGTATAAATAAAATTTGCTTTAACAAAATCCTTTAATGCCTCTTCAGGTTTAGCTAATCTGAAAAATAACTTACCCCGATCAAGATGCAGGTTGCCCAGTAACTCAGGATCTTTAATCTTCTTATCTTCAATTAACTTGCTCAGTTCCAAATATGTTTTTTCAGAATCTTTATACTTCTCCTGCTTTTCATATAGGACTGCAATATTTAATAAAATATGTCCAACCCCAGTGAAATCATTTTCATTCTCAAGAAGTATTTTTGAAGAATCATAAGATTCCTTTGCTCGTTTAAATTCTTTTTGCATCATATAAATTGTACCAAGGTTATTCAGGGTATTAGCTCTTTCAATATTATCATTTAAAGAGTTAAATATCAGAAGGGCTTCAATATAAAAGCGTTCTGCAGTTCTGTAGTCATAATATTGCCAATAAATATTTCCCAGGAATTTTAAGGATAAACCTTCCGTTTTTGAGACTTTTCCTTTTTCAGTTGAATGAATTTGTTCAAATATCTTTTTGCTTGCTTCATATTCGCCCTTATAGAATAGTTCAATACCTTCTTCAATTGAAACAGCGAAAATATTTACAGATGAAAAAATTAAAATTAGAATAATAAAAATCGTTGAAGATCTTTTCATCGTGAGTTACTTCAATTTCTTAATTAAATTTATCTCCTTATTATAGGGGAGGAGAAGTTTCTGTCTTAGGTGTGTAATTGCAAGCATCTGGTGGATATAAACACTTTTTGGAGTTTTTTTATTCAGTTCATTAAAATAGACAAAAGCATCTGAATATAATTTTTGTTTAATCAAATAGTTACCATAAGAAATATTCAAAGTGTTTTTGCTTGTGATATATTTTTTCCTGAATTCCTTATATACATTTGAATGCAGATCAAGCTTATCTTTCGGCATGATCTTAAAATACGTTTCTTCTGAAGCATAGTTCTCAGATTCAGTTATGATTACCCAGGTATAAATTTTACCGGGAATTAATTCAGGAGCATCATCCGGATAATCAAATTCGAATTTGTTCTTTATAACCTGCTTAAATATTTCCTTCCCATTTGAATCCATCAGGATAATAGTAAAACTCTTTTCCTTAACTGAATCAGAATCAACTGTCCAATAGAATCCGGGTCTTTTATTAATTGTTGAGCTCCTGGGAGAGATGGTTGCAATTTCGTCACCTTCCCGGAGTGATACTGCATCAGCTAAAACAGTCTTCCTGTTATCAGACGAAAAGAAATCTTCTGTTTTATCCGCATATCTTTTCTTGGCCCTTGTAATATCAACAACCAAGATAATTGTTTTCTCTTCACCCGCTTCAATATTGATAAAGTCACCATTTGCCATTAAAATATCAACACTTGATTCCGCTCCCGGCTTCACTTTATCTCCTTCAAATAGCTCCGTTCCAATATCTGCATTTATTGTTTCAGTTCCACGGCTAATTTTTATAGTACCGTTATAATCAGAAATGATCCCCGCTGTTTCTGCAGCAAAGCTGATGAAGGAAATAGAAAGGATAAAGACCATAGAAATAATGAATTTTGTTCTCATTTAAAATCTCCTATTAATAAGTATGATGCCCAGTAATATGGGTGTGAATATTTTTTATTTGATTTTTGTTTCAGTTGTGCATTATGTAAAGCTTCAAGCTTACCCTGCTTCTTTGTTTTTAAATTAGCATAAAACTCTAAAAATAATTCTTTTGTAGATGCATCATTTATTTTCCATAATGTCGCAATAAGAGTAGGGACGCCGGCTGTAGCAAATGCTTTTGCAATTGAAATGAATTCCTTTCCTTTGGAACGTTTCTTCTCAATTGCAGTTTCACATGCAGAGAGAACAACTATATCAACATTCTTACGCATCTTATCATAACCGGCAATGTCAAGGATTGTTAACTTCTTATCTTCTCCTGCAAGAATAATGAAAGAATCAAGCGGTTTATATTTCAGGATGCCATGAGTTGCGAGATGTACAATATTATAATCCTTAGCTTCTTCGAAAAATTTGGATTTTGTAGCATCTTCTTTTATATAAATCTTTGCGTTATTAAAGATAGTCTTCTTTATCTCAATTACTTCCAGTTCAGAGTAAGGTAAGTTATTCTCGGGGTTCCCAAATGCAATTAATGAATAATCTTTTTTGATTTTTGACTTCTCTTCTACCAGGTCAAGGATTGTTGCTGAAGTTAAATAATCTATTTTCTTTGAATCAATCAAGTAAACTGGCTCTGAATTTTTGAACTCTTTAATTAAAGCTGCATACGGTAAATAATATAAAATACCAAACGGAACAATTGAAAGAACTTCATACCCTTCAATCTCCGTCTCAACAGGTTTTATCAGGATATTATAAAGGTCATTAAGGTTTTGATAAAGTTCTTTTGTAGAATCGGTGTTTGTAATTAGCCTCTTAAAATTTATTACCTTATCTTCAAGCGCATCACTTTTTATCTGAACATTCTGAGCTTTAAAACCATCTTTTGCAATTAGAAATATATATAAACTTTCATCCGTAATGAAATACTCCAGAATAATTGCATTAGCCGGTAATTTCTTCCGGATATCACCAAGGTTTACAGGTTTAATTGAAAGTAAAGAATAAACATCAGGATACTTGAACTCAAGCTTCAGCATTAATTGATTAAATTCTCCTTCGGTCTTTGCAATTGTATCATTTAAATATTTTATCTTCGCTTTATCTTGTTCGTCCTTCGGTTTCTCCTTCTCTTGCTTTAGAAGTTTCTTCAGGTTCTCATTCTTTTGCTCTTTTTCTTTTATATCTTTTAAGAAGGTTTTAAGTTCAGGATTATCAGTTCCGATCTGGTCAAAGTTCTTGAATGCTTCTTTTGTCATAAAAGATTTCTGCTCTTCAAGATAACGGAGTGCTTCTTCCTTCCTGTCTAATTTAATCAATATTTCTATTAATCTTGTGTAGGGCTCCGATTTATTTTCAAATTTAAAAAATTTCTCCTGATGTTCTTCACTGGTAATTGTTATGAAGATATCATTTAAAAGTTTAATGCTGAGTTTATAATCCTGCACTGCAAGCTCTGACTTTCCCCGGTCTTCATTAATCTTACCGCGTAATAAATGAGCTTTCCATAAAAGTTTAATATACCCAATTTGATTTGAGTATTTAATAGACTTATTTACATTATCAGTTGCAGTTTCATAATCCTTCTTCTCATAATAGATCTTTCCCTTTGTTAAATAAATTGAAACCATGGAGTCAAAATTGTTATATTCTTCGGCAATCTTTAAACTTTCGTCTCCTGTTTTCAATGCTTCTTCATAATCTCCTTTTCGGTAATATAACTCTGCTAAGTTTGAAAGTGCAATTGAAATTGCCTTGGGTTTATTTGCAAGTCTAAATAACTTAACTGCTTCCTTCAAGTTCTTTTCTGAATTCTCAAAATCACCCAGGAAATTTACTTGAAGTTCTCCAAGGTTATTTTTTGCCGCGCCTCTCCAAAAATCATCTCCAATCCTGGTTGCAACAGTATAAAGTTTATTATAATCTTCTACTGCTTTCTCAAGCTCACCGAAATTACCGGAGACTTCTGCTTTCAGGTTTAATATGCTAAGCTCGAGGAAAGGATAATATTCTCCTTTAATGAAATATGAATATGCAAGGTCTGAATATTCACGGGATTTATTAAGCTTCCCTTCTCTTGCATAGATCCAGGCAATATCCTTTGATATGTTAGTCAATAAATAATAATTACTATGAGCTTCAGAATATTCTAAAGCGATTAAATAATTTTCGATTGCTTTAGCATTGTTCCCTGCTGAATAATAACTTCGTGCAAGACTATTATAAGTATAATTAATATTATAAATCTCAAAAAATAAATCATCCATTATTAGCAAAGCTAACTGCTCATTTATTGCACTTTCATATTGACCATAATTTAAATAAAAATCGGTTCGTGCATTTCTAATAAACCGTTCTTGATTCTTAAATGCATGTTTACTAAAAAGATAATCAATTTTCCCCATTATCTGCTTGACATCATCACTTCGCCCCAGAGTATAAGCAGACCAGAACATCTTTAAATTCAATGATATCACGGAATTATAATCATCAATATCTTTAAATATCTTCTCTGCTCTCTTATAATTTTCAAATGCTTCTTCATAATTATATAGCCGGGAAAATCGATTTCCTTTTGTAATGAATTTCTGTGCTTCAATTCCTTTTAAGATCAATTTCTCAAGCTTCTTTTTTTCAGGGGAATCTCCCATTAGCAGAAGAAATGTATATGCATCAAAATATTCCCCAGCTTCAATCTCTGATTTTGTGAAATTAATTAAAGCATAACCAGGATCAGATTTTAAGTTTTTAATTGCATGACAATAATAAAGAAATTCCTTTACATTTACTGAAGGGTAAAACGTCAACGCTTTCTTAAAATGCTTAATTGCATTGTCATAATCAAGGTTAAAATAATATGCTTCACCAAGAGTTTGATGAAATTTGAACATTATATCTTTATTTGATTTATCTAAATTTAATGATAATCCATGCTTAATAGCTTTATCATAAATAAACAATCGCTTTAATAATACAAACTTTAAAATACTCTCTTCCCGGGTAAGCTTATCCTTTTTATTCAAGGCAATTAATTTTTCATATTGAAGTTTCATTAATTTAAATGACGATTTATCAGGAAATGCTTTCTCCATCTCAACAAATACTTCTTCAGCTTTTTCAAATTTATTCAAATTTAAATATGAAATGACTAAGGATTCCAGGGGAGTGAAAAAGTCCTTGTCAAGTTCCTTTGCCTTAATAAAATATGGAATTGCCTCCTCAAACTTATGGAGTTTTCTTAAGGAAAAACCTTTCAGATTTAAGAGGGACGGGTTATTAGGGAATTTCTTTAATCCATCATCCGCTGTTTTGATTGCAAGTTCATAATCCTGATATAATGTATAAGTTGAAACCATATCAACAATTCCATCAGGTGATTCAGGATCGATTTCAATTAAATATTCATAATATCTTCTTGCTAAATACGGGTTCCCAATATCCTCAAATAGTTGACCGGTATCTTTATATATTTTCTTTAAACCCTTTTTATAATCGTTCTCCTTGAAGATTCCAATTGATTTATTTAATAATTCCAAACCATAGAAGTACTTGAACTCTTCTGTGAAATTCGATTTAAACCATGCGAAATTTTGATAACCATCTTGAATCTGTTTAATTTTTCCTACCATAGCCAATGCTTCAAGGTTATTACTATCGACTTCAACTGCTTTCATATAATAATTGCTTGCATCTTCAAATACTTCATCATCAAAGAAAACCTTTCCAATCTTCATATAGTTTTCTGATTTATTCGAAGGGTCAGATTGGATTTTTTCAAGTGCTGTAGATATCTTTATCCATTTATCAAGAAAATCCAGAGTAGGGTCAGCAGCCTTTGCCTGCTTAAAATAATCAATTGCTTTAGTGTATTCGTCACTTGCAAAATGTGTTTTACCAATTCTAAATAGAGTTGTTCCCTTTTTATAATCGGTTTCTAAAACTTTTTGGAATTCAATTTTGGAATCAGTATAATTCTGGAAATAATAATATAGTTCTCCAAGTTTGAATCGGTCCTCTAAATTATCAGGGTCATTCTTAAGGGTCTTTCTAAGTTCTTTGAGTTCCTTGAGATTATTAAGAAATTGCTTTGCCTTTTTGAAATCCGGATAAATTTGCAATGCTTCCTTAATCGTTTCTTCTCCAATTTCAAGTTCGTTTTTTTTCATGTGGTCAGCTGCAATTAAATAAACAGGAACTGCTTTTTCACGTAATATTGCATTCTTTGCATCTGGAGTATCATTAATTATCCAGGTCATATAAATCTCATTAAATTTCCAGGACTTGGTTAGATATTTTCCAGGATAGTATTTTAGAAATAAAATAAAATCAACGATATCTTCAATTGTTGTAGCAAGGATTGCTTCTTTATACGTCATACCTGCAAATTTTCCACCGGTTACACTATTTGAAGATAAATATTCATCAAACTCAACTGCGGTTTCACGAATATCACTTAACATCTCTTGGAGAATATTATCATAAGAGATATTTTTATCAGTTGACATTAGATCTTTAATTGTATAGAATTCATTTTTATCATAAATATCCTTCATCTGAATATTTCTCAACCATAAACTAAAGAAAGGATTATCAGGGTCCGGTGGGTTCAAATCAATTTGACCGGAAACAATATCCGCATATTCAGGTGGTTCATAAAGTTTATCGAGTCTAATCACGGATGTTGAAGGATATATCTCAAAGATTGTTCCAGTCGCTATAACCCGTACCCAATCAATGTTGATCGGATTATCTTTGGTACCAATATTCTTGATTACTTTTACTTGCTTGTCAACTTTGTTAATATAATCATTCTCACCACGATTAACAATAATTGTATTATCAGTTGAGTTATAGGTTAGAACCTTAAACAATATCTCATGGGTAGTTTTATCTTTTTCAGTAGGGGGCTTACCTGGTTTTGGGCAACCAACTAAAAATATAATAAGGCTTAGGATTAATGCTAACTTCCAATACTTAGATAATTTCATAAGAATAAATTTAAGTTCTTAGAATTTATGTGAGAATACAACATTGGGTTCAGTCCGTTCCTCTTCAAGAAAGTCGGGAATTGTTTCATCCCAGATATATGTTTTTTTATATTCAATGAAAAACTTAAAGTATTTCAAGAATGGTACGGATAGTGAAGCTTCAATATAAGTATTAAAATCTTCAAGTTCAGAACCAACGAGGTCGGGAACCTGTGACCTAATATAAATTGCATAGAAATCAATCGGTGATTTATCAAGTGTGAACATTGTGAAAGACATTGTACTGGAGTTTTCCACGTCAGGAAACGCTTGATATTCTACATTGGTTTGGAAAAACCTTTTTATATTAAAACTCGCCAGGTAGAATTGACCAACTTCGCTCTTTGCCCTGGACTGAATTAAAACGGAAGTTGTATTGATACTGCTTGTTTCAGCT
This sequence comes from Candidatus Mcinerneyibacteriota bacterium, assembly GCA_030630935.1. Classification (GTDB taxonomy): domain Bacteria; phylum AUK180; class AUK180; order JAQVHJ01; family JAQVHJ01; genus DAOVMD01. The sequence goes on from DAOVMD010000072.1 coordinate 8,501, forward strand.
AATCGATATTTTTCACTTTCATAAAACGAATCAAAGATGGCAGGTTCAAAATCCTCACCTTTTTGAATGATTCCACCGAAGATTTGAAATTTTGTATCGCTTCGATTTAGAGAGCCAATTGTGATTAATAAACCTCCAATTGCTCCACTTCCGTAATCCTGGATTTGCGCGCCCTCTGCAAATAATGCAAATGAGAAATGCTGTCTTGAACCTAAATACATTAAAATATCTGCTCCGGCTGTTGTTAGAGAGTCTGGTGTATCAGGGTTTAGGTCCGGGTCAATGTCAGTTGCGAATGTGAAACCCAGCTCAAATCTTTGGAGGAATGAAGTCCGGCGTTTTCCAAATTTACCAAAGTAGAATCTACCCGCATAAAAAGTCGGGTTCTCAATATCATTGATGATTCCTTCAATCCCAATTGTTCCGCGTTTTGTTTGAAAAATAAATCTACCCCCGATCCTTTGTTCGTCTTCATCAATCCTATTCATATAATTCCGGACGATGAAGCCGTAGCCGATACTGATATTTTCCATATTACCAATATATAATAATGCAGGCCCGTACTCCCTGCCAATCCTAAGCCGTTGGATAATTTTATGATGATCAAGTTCTTCCTTCTTTAAATCACCATCTTTATTTAAAAGGTACTTGAAGGATAATTGCATCCCGAAATTCTTATAAAGAACCTCAGGTTCAAACCTGAGTGCATAATAGCTTTCGGAATTGATAGTTGTGGAACCAACACCGGCATTCGGGATAAAATGTTTCTTTGGTAAATTAAGCAGGTCCCTTTGCTCCATAGTTAATAACCGCATATAAACAAGGTCAAGTGTCGTGGTCATGAATTTAACCGAAACCTTCTTCCCGCGTAAAATCAAAGACTCAGAAATATCTACAAGTTCTAAGGGTGGTTTTAACTTTATCGCCTTCTGCCGAAATTGTGAACTCTTTTCTTCATCACCTTTCTCTTTATAAACATATGATAAATATAGGTAAGGTTCAGGATAACTTTTATCAATAGCAATTGCTTTTAATAAAACCTTCTCAGCATTATCATAATCCTTTTTTGAAATGTAAATCGCTCCCTGGGCAGTATAACCATACTTGAAGTTTGAATCAAGCTGTGTGGATTTTTGAAAATCTTCAAGGGCCTTATCCGGAGCATCAAGATAAAACTGTAATTGACCGCGGTTAAGATATATATAAGGATTTGAAGGATGCTTTGAAACTAATTCATCAAAATACTTGAGACCTTTTTCCAGCTTCTCCGATTTTGTATAGTACTCAGCAAGAAGCCAGTATGATTCGTTTATCTGTGAATCAAGTTCAATGGCTTTTTTAATATCCTTAATACCAAGATGATATTTCCCGGTCTTCCCATAAGCAATTGAACGGGCAATATAATAACTCGGAGCGGTTGCCGTGATCTCAATTGCATCATTGAAGTCTTTTATTGCAAGATCAAATTCGGCTTCGTCAATATTGTTAATTCCGGAAACATATAAATGGAATGATTCGTCCTCATCAGTAATGCCCAGGGCGTTTGTCGTGAGTAGAAATGAAAATATCAAAATTAATAAGAGTACCTTAAAACTTGTGTTGAACTGTTTCATTAAATCCTCCTGAATTTAAATTAAAGCTTTTTAATGTTTTAATTTATACACGCTTATTATAGCATATAATTATATGAAAATTCAATATAAATATTTAACCTGAAATAGGAACAGGATTTGGTGAAAAGTATCAAGAATTAAGATTTGTCATTGCGAAGGAGCGGAGCGACTGCGGCAATCTGGGAGCAATCTCCCATTTAACAAGACGTATGTGTGTCATTGTCCCGACGTGTC
>DAOVMD010000337.1 GCA_030630935.1 Candidatus Mcinerneyibacteriota bacterium
AGTTCTTGCCGTTCTTGAGTTTGCCTTCTATGCAGATCTCACGTTTTCCACCTTTTTGCGGAAAGAATATTTTTTTAAAATTATCCTACCCTTTTAATTCAAAGCCATTTATCTAATGCTAATTGAAATAATAAAACAAAACTTATAAGAAAAACAAATTCTACAATAATCACTAAGAAAAAGAAAAATATTATATAACCAATATTTTCTTTCCTAAATATTGTTTTTGAAATTGGCTCTTCAATAAATAACTTAACTAATTCTTCTTTTAAGATATCCTCTGGTAGGTTATTAAATCTTTCTTTCCTTTTCTTATCAAGAAATTTAGCAAAAAAGATATAAATAACCATTGGAGGGATAGAAAGAAGAATCCAAAGTAGAATAAATACAACGATCCCTAAAATTGTTTTCAAACACTACCCCCGATACATATTGCAAATTGTCAAAAATGATATGATCGCGATCTCACTACGTAAAGTAAACTGATTTAAACTAACAAATATTGAATCATTTTCTTTTAGGAATTCAATTTCGTTTAATGTAAATCCGCCTTCAGGCCCAATAATTAATAATATCTTTTTTGCAGTTTCAATTTTGGTTTTATATAACCCAATCTCCTTACCTTTTAAATCGGAAGTTATTATTAAATCATATTTCTCAAATGATAACTTTTCCAATTCTATTGGTTCAGATATTTCAACTAAAAAAGGATTCCCGGATTGTTTCATTGAATTTATTACTATCTGTTCTAATCTCTGCTTATCAAATCGCTCTTTTCTTTTATTTGATGATGTAGTATGTTTAGTTAGAATTGGGATGAATTCAAAGACTTCAAATGGAACAGATGATTTTAATGCAGATTCAAACTTCCCTTTTTCAATCATTGCAAATGCAATTGATATTAAAGGTTCTTTAAATGGTAATTTAATTTTTTCGAAAATTTCAACTTCACATTTTTCTTTCTCAAATTTTACAATTTTTCCCGAGAAGATATCTCCATTACCGTTTATGATTTCAATCTTATCCCCTACTCTCGCACGCCTGGAAAATCCAAGATGTTTAAACTCATCACCTGTAATGGTAATTATTCCTGATAAATCATTGATATTTAAATAAATTCTATACAAGTTAAAATCCTATCTTCTTATCTTGATATTTTTCGCCAATTGCAATCTCACCGTACTTCTTTTCATACTGCTTTACATTTTCTTTTAATGCCATTGAGAGCGCCTTTAAATTTGAAGGGGACAGAATTATACGGCTGACAACTTTCGCAAAATTCAGCCCCGGCATCATTCGGGCAAAATCAATTACAAATTCAGAACGGTTGTGAATGACATGTGCAATATTTGAATAGACTCCAATTCCTTCTTTCTCATCAATTTTCATCTCTATCTTCTTCATTTTAGCCATTGCTTTTTCTCTCCTATTTAATTTCTAAAGGTTTATGTTTCTTTTTAAATATTTCTTTTGCTAAGCTTGAATCTTTCTTGACCTGGGTCTTCAAATCTTGAATTGTCTTAAACTTTTGCTCTGGTCTTAACCATTGAACAAAATATATTTTAATCCACTTCCCATAAATTTCCTGATTATAATCAAAAATATTAACTTCAATTGATCGGCTTTCATTCTTAAAAGTTGGGCAATTTCCAATGTTTGTTACACCATAAAAAGTTGATTTATCAATCTGAACAATTGTTGCGTAAACACCATCCTTCGGAATAACTTCATTATCAGGTTTAATATTAGCAGTTGAAAAACCAAGTTTATTCCCACGACCATGACCTTTAATAACATCTCCCGACACAAAATAAAGATGACCAAGCATCTTTGATGCAAGCTCAACCTTCCCTTCCCTTATTGAGGTCCTAACTAAGGTTGATGAAATTACCATTTCCCGGAACTTTACAGGTGGATTAATATTTACATTGAAGTTGAATCTATCTCCGAATTCTGATAGCTTTTGAACATTACCTTCACCTTTAAAACCAAAATGAAAATTAAATCCGACATAGATGAATTTTATGTTTATATAATCTGTTATAAATTTTATAAACTTTTCCGGTGAGTAACCGGATAATGTTTCATTAAAATCAATTAAAAATAAAGCATCTACCCCTAACTTATGGAAATACCTAATTTTATCCTCAAGAGGTAAAAGAATTAAAGAATCAACTCTTCCTGAAATTACTTTTTGGGGGTGTGGATTGAATGTAACAATCCCGGATAATAATTTACTTTTCTTTGCCTTGACAATCGCAGTTTTTGTAATCATCTGGTGGCCTTTGTGGATACCATCAAATGCGCCAATTGCAATTGAATAGTCACCTCGAACTTTTGTATTTAATCCCCAATAAATTTTCATCCGGAAATATCAAACCTTCTGTTTAAAATTTTCGTAATAAACCAATTACTTTTCCAATCACCTTAATATTTTCAGAGAAAATAGGTTTATATTCGGGATTCTCAGGTTGAAGTTTTATCCTGCCTTTTTCCCGAAAAAAACGTTTTATAGTTGTTTCACCGTTTAATAACGCTACAACTATCTCACCATCCTTAATATCATCTGTCACCTTCACAACTACAAAATCATCCTCATAAATCCCAGCGTCTACCATTGAATCTCCTCGAATTTTTAATGCGAAAAGCTTTTTTCCATGAAAAAGATTCTGTGAAACAATAAAAACATCCTCTATATTCTCAACGGTCTCGAGTGGGTTTCCTGCGCTAACCTGACCCAATACAGGTAATTGTGAGAGTGAAGAAGTCTGTAACCGGGGAAGTAAACATATTGAACGGGTTTTTCCCTTCTCTCTAACTATATAACCTTTCTTTTCAAGTGCCTTCAAATGATCCTGAGCTGCTCGAATATAAACTTTAAAGTGGTCGGCAATCTCCCTGATAGTCGGGGGGTAACCATTTTTTAAGATGAAGTCTTTTATGAAATTTAAAATGTTTGTTTGTTTCTTTGTAAGTTTTTCCATGCCTGTGCAATTCCTTTTAATAATTATAACATATTAAACAAATTAAATCAAACCTTTTTAGAAATTTTTTATTTCAAAGTATTTATCCGAAGACAAAGAATGTCAATTCCAACTGCAAACCTTTGAATGTTATCTGTCGTTATTTGTCATTGCGAGGAATGAACGAAGTGAATGACGCGGCAATCTCGCTTTAAAAAAAACGTCTGAATTGTCATTGTCCCGACGCGTCGGGATGACTTTCGTTACACTCCAGCCACGCGCTAAAGCAAAGTGCGACAATCTTATTTTTTTTACAGGACAAAAGAAAACAAAAACAAAAAAGATAATATTAAAAAAGGAATAATCTTTGAAATGTCTAGTAGGGGCTACCGGCCGGTCGCCCTGACCGTTATTAATAATCCTCCCAATTGAAATAAAAATATTTACATTATTGAAAAATTCTTTAAAATCGTTTACGATTCCTATGAAGCCATTCATGACCATTATTATTATAATTCATTTTATTTTATCCTTAGGACTAAAGTCTTCAGGTTTACACGCCGTACCTACAGCACGGCAAGGTGCTTGGATATCTCTACCCCGCAATAAATTGCGGGGCTATTATCCTTAGTCCCTACGGGACTATGTGGAACAAATCTGTTCTCTGATATCTGCTATCTATTCGGTTAACAGAGTTAACCGAATTCATTTATATTGTTTTGGAAATAATTCTTTTGGTAAGTCTTATGATAAAAAGGGGTGAAGCGGCAGTCTAATTAAGCAATACCCAAAAGGGCTGCAATTGCCACAAGCCATACTTCACCCCAAACTATTATATCAATATTTAAGGGTAATTGCAAATAAAATTTAAAAGAGCTAAAAAAAAGTTACCTTTATTATAAGATTGCCGCATCATCACAAAGAGAGCTTGCTCTCCGCAATGACAAATAAACGAATATCTAAAAAACGACTGTTCCGGAGCCCAGATACCCTAACGAAGTGCGTGGTTCTGGGTCTGCTCTCTGATATTTGATTCGGTTAACCGAATCAAATAGCAACATTAATCGAGAAGAAATAATATAAATTCTGATGATACGGGGTATCATGCCTGGTTTCATATATGTACCCGAAATCAAAGATAA
>DAOVMD010000442.1 GCA_030630935.1 Candidatus Mcinerneyibacteriota bacterium
TGTAGTAATTTATTTTGAATATATTAGATCACGCCTCCTATTTTTAAGGCCCTAAAACTGTGATTTCATTATGAATCTTGAATTCCTCCGATGGATTTTCTAAAAATGGGGTGTATTATTATCCATTTTGCGGAATCGCTGAAGTGACCAATTATTCCTTGACAAAAAGAATAATTTCATATATAATGATTTGCTGTGACATAGAAACCCCAGATTATGAGGTAATATATGAAAAAAGATATTAAGAAGCAGATTCTTCAAGTCATTAAGAACAATCATAATAAGATCCTACGTGATATTAAAAAGGAAGTCTCAAGCCATTTACAGGAAATCAATTCTAAGGTTTCACAAAAGGATATTACAACATATTCTGAAAAGTTTCTGAAAATTCTTACTATCATTATTAAAACAGAAGATGATTCCATTTTAACTAATCTTGCAAAGGAAATAACAGAGTTGAAAATAGATAGAATTTTCATTATTATTTTATTTAATTCAATCCTGATGTCTATTAAAATCACACTGAGTGAACATATTAATATTTTGATTGCGGATCCAAAAGATTTATCAAAGGAGTGTATTGAGTTTGATCTGTTTCTTAAAAAAATATTCTTTGATTTTATGGTAGTACTGCATAAGCGTACAGAGGAATTACTTCAAAAGGTTAAGATTCAACTTGAAGAAAGCGAAGTTCGATATAAGGATCTTTTTGATAATATGGAGAATACCGCGGTTATTGTATATCAAGTAAAAAGGAATGGTAAAGATTTCATTATTAAAGATATGAACAGAGCGAGTGAACTAATCGAAAAAGTCAAGAAAGCAGAAGTTATTGGAAAAAAAGTTATCAAGGTATTCCCTGGTATTAAGGAATTTGGACTTTATGATATCTTTAAACAGGTTTGGAAAACCGGAGAAACATGTCGTCATCCAATCACTTACTATCATGATAATCGAATAGTTGGCTGGCGTGAGAACATTGTTTATAAATTACCCAATGATGAGATTGTTGCGGTTTATTCAGATATCACCAAGCAAAAAAAGATTGAGGAATCTCTTGAACATTCTGAAAGAGACCTGAGGGTTATCCTGGATTCAATGCATGACTATATCCATGTTGTGGATAGTGACTTGAAAATCCTCTATATCAATGAAGCATTTAAAAAAGCTATGGAAAGTTTTGGTTTAAAAAATAAGGCATTAGGAAAACACCTTTCAAAATACTGTCCTTTTTTACCAAGTAAAGTTTATAACGAATATGCAACTGTTATTAAAGAGAAAAAAACTTTTGTCACAGAAGAAAGCACAATCATAGAAGGGAAAGAAGTATTTACTGAAACCATCAAGATCCCTATCCTTGAAAATGGAGAAGTTCAAAAGATTGTAACAGTTATTAAAGATATCTCCGTTTTCAAAAAAACTGAGTTGTACATGCGTGAGGGCGAGGAGAAATATCGAATGCTTGTAGAAAATGCATACGATGGCATCTGTATTATTCAAGATACAATGTTTCTATATGTAAATCCCGAGCTTTCACGATTATCTGAATATTCAATTGAAGAGCTAATGAAATATCCCTTCCCTCAGTTTATTTATTCTGATGACTTACCTTTTGTTGTTGAAATGTATGGGCAACATTTAAAGGGTGAAGGAGACACCCGTTATGAAGCCCGAATCGTAAGTAAATCCGGTAAAATAATTGACGTTGAGTTTAATGTAAATACCATTTCATATAATAATAAACCTGCAATCTTAGTTTTTATCCGCGATATTAGAACAAAGAAAATTTCTGAGAATGAACTAATCAAAGCAAAGGACATTGCAGAAGCGACTTCAAAAGATTTAATTAAAAGAGAAGACTCATTAAAGAAACTATTGAAATTAAAAGATCAGTTTATTTCCCTTGTTTCACATGACCTAAAAGTACCGTTCCAGGGAATCATCGGATATTCTGCTCTGCTTCTAAAAGATAACTCATTATCAGAAAAGAACAAGAAATTCGTTTCAAATATTTTGAATGCTGCAAATGCACAATTGGATTATATTGATAAACTCCTTAACCTTGCATATCTCGGATCAGATAAATTTATCTTGAAACTTCAAAAAGTAAAACTGAGAAACATTGTTAATGATTCCGTCAGATTCTTGATATTAAAAGCAAAAAAGAAGAAGATTAATATTTTTGCTGATATTCCTAATCAAATCTATATTAAAGCTGATAAATCCCTCTTTAGACAAGTAATAAATAATCTGCTTAATAATGCAATTAAATTTACTCCTATAAGTGGTAAGATCACTATCTCCGCAAATACCGTTAAAGGAAAAACTATCTTGAAAGTTGCAGATACCGGTACAGGGATAAAACCTGATGATATAGAGCATATTTTTAGTGAATTTGCAAAGACCCATCGACGCGGGACAAATGGTGAGAAAGGAACCGGATTGGGATTAAGTATATCCAAAAAAATTATTGATGCACATGGTTTCAAAATTGAATTTAAAACCAAAGTTAATAAAGGAACAACATTTATAATTACAATTTAAACCCCGCCATAGCGCAGCGTTTGCTGCGGAAGTAAGAATGAAAAATGAACCACAGAACCACGTAGGGTTCGTGGCGCAGAAATGAAGAATGATTTTGCATTATGTATTAAAATGCTTTAGTTCAGAGCGATATCTATTTGTGTAGAAATTTAATTTAAAGACAAAAGAATTATTTACAAAACAAGGTAGGTAACACATCGAAGATCTTTATAACTCCGCATAAGTCTTTCGACATTATTGTTTTTATCATTACAAAAAAAGTATTCTGTATAATTATTATTCATGTCAGTTGCACGATTGGTCAATTGACCAATCGTGCAACTGAAAATAA
>DAOVMD010000136.1 GCA_030630935.1 Candidatus Mcinerneyibacteriota bacterium
AAAAATATTACTCCCGATAATATTACCTAATGCCAGGTTTGGTTCATGGATAATTAGTACAGCTGCGAGGTTTGAAACGAGTTCAGGTAAAGATGTAATAATTGATAATAAAATCATACCAATCCAGAGCTGTGAGATTTTTGTTTTCTCTGATACTGCATCGGCATAAATAATCAACTGTGATCCAACACCAAAAAGTAATAGTGTAATAATTATAAAAGCTAAGATGTATATTAAAAAAGTAATCACGGTTTCGCCTTTTTTAAAATTTTCTTCAGCATTTGAAGATTTTTTTTATCCGCATTTTCAAAATCTTTTGGGGTCTCCATTATAATTGGGATATTATCAAGAAATCCTGTTTTGAAAAGATTTACAAAGCCATTCGTTCCAATCTTCCCTTTCCCAAGATGTTCATGTTGGTCTCGTTTTGAACCCAGGTCAAATTTGGAATCGTTAAGATGAATCAGATTTATTTTCTCAAGCCCAATCATATCAAATAGTTCCGAGAACATAGACATTGTGTTCATTTCTACTCTGAAATTATAACCATATGCAAATAGATGACAAGTATCAAGACAAATTCCAATTTTATCCGGATTCTTAACGCGATCAAGAATCCTCTTCAGTTCGTCAAAGTTCTTTCCAATCTGGTTCCCGCCGCCGGCGACATTCTCTATTAGAATCTTCTTGTTTCCACTCAGAAATTTTGAAGCTGTGTCAATAGCTGATGCAAGACGCTTGATTCCCTTATTTACAAGTTTACATGAGCCGGGATGCAGTACCAAGAAGTCCCCACCAAGAAGTTCTGTGGTTTTTGCTTCCTCCACCAGGAGACGTTTTGATTTTTTATAAATGTCAAAATTATCTGAGCAGGCATTTATTAAATATATCGAATGAATCACCAGCGGAAATATTGAAAGATCTTTCCGAACTTTTTTAAAATCTTCAACTTCATTTTTATTGAATCTTTTCTTTTTCCAACTTCTTGGATTTCTTGAAAAAACCTGAAGGGAGTTACAACCTAATTCAATGGTTTCATGAAGAGAGTGTGTAAGTCCCTTTGAAATTGACAGGTGAAAACCGAATCTTTTTCCTTTCATATTTTTGACCAGATCTTTCTTTGTGTATGAGTTTGGATTCTTTTAATTAGCATGAAAACAGGAATTGCGATTAATGTGTTCAATATTGACGGAAGAATAAATTGTATGAGGGTTGACCCGAGAACCGGTGGTTTCACATTAAATATAATAGAGTATAATAATCTTGTAATTGATAATTCAATAATCGATGCGATAAAAACAAAGAAAACTAAGTTTGACAACGTCTTCAGCATCAAGATATCTTTAAATATATTTATTGTAAAGGAAATTATTACCGCAGTAAAAGTATATACCCCTAAGGCCGGTCCGGCAGAGAATAGATCCTGGAGCAATCCTGCATAGAAACTCCATGATAATGACTCATAATATGATGTTCTAAATGATAAAATAACAACAAAAATTATAAAAATTTCAAAATGAAAAAATGAAAGGATTCCCCTGAGTGAAACTTGAATTAACAATAAAAGAAATATAAATAATCCTATAAACAACTTTTCATTTCTCATATTCGAACTCTGTATTCCCATCTTCCGGAATTAGAACCTGAACAAACTCTAATTTATCCAGGTCAGCCATTGGAGCAACGGCAACTTTTTTAATAATATCATCGCTTTCAATAACTTTTTTTATTTTACCTATTACAATTCCTTTGATAATATACTTATCAAAACCGGAAGTTACAATAACTTCACCGATTAATTTTCTTACACCAGGTTCAGAGATGTTTTTCTTATGATATTCAAATTGAAAATCCAAAAACGGTGATGACCTACCTTTTATAATTCCTAAAAACCTCTCTTCCCTAAGTATTCCACTCGTAGTGAATCGGGAATCAGTTATAAGTATCACTCTTGAAGTATTATAATAAACATTCTGAACCCGGCCTATCAAACTTTCACCAAGAATTACAGGAGTATTAAGAATAATTCCATGTTTTGCGCCTTTATTTATTATTATAGAATTAAACCATTGTGATGAACTACGCCCAATAACTTTTGCGTGAACAACTTTTTGTTTTTGGAAATCCACCAGGTCCAGGTCTTCAGCGATCTTTTTATATTCAATATTCTTCTCAACCAATTTCGAGTTAATCCATCTCAAATAAAGGTTTTCCTTCTTCAAGAGCTGGTTCTCGCGGATTAGGGCTTTCTGTGATTTGAAGTAAAAGAGTACATTTAGTGTTGAGTATTTAATGCTATCAACTACTATAAAAACAGGTTTTGAGATCACACTAATTATTTGATTCAAAGGTTTCATGTCCCTGAAGAAAAACAAAATCACAGACATAATAAGTAATATTATAAAAAATCTTAATCTATTAAAATCAAATTGTTTTTGCATCAATTAAATTATCCCTAAAAGATCAATAATTCTGGGACACTTGCATTAAAAGATCAATACTCTCCAGAATCTTTCCTGTTCCTTTCACTACACAGGTTAACGGATCCTCTGCAATATAAACAGACAAGCCGCATTCTTCAGAAAGTTTTTTATCAAGCCCCATTAATAAAGCACCACCACCTGCCATCACAATACCCCGGTCTGCAATATCCGAAGAGAGCTCAGGCGGGGTTTCTTCCAAGGCAGCTTTCACTGCTGTTACAATTGAGTTTACAGTTTCTTTTAAAGCATTTCTTATTTCTTTTGAAGATATTGTGATTACTTTTGGTAAACCGGAAATAAGGTCGCGTCCTTTAATATCCATCTCTGTCTCATTCTCCAATGGATAAGCAGAACCAATCTCAATTTTAATCTGCTCTGCGGTCCTCTCTCCAATTAGTAAACTGTATTCTTGTTTTAAATAATCAATGATCGCAACATCCATTTTATCACCAGCGATCCTAACCGATTTGGAAACAACAATCCCACCAAGAGAAATTACTGCCACCTCAGTTGTTCCGCCGCCGACATCGACAATCATACTTCCCGAAGGTTCATTAACCGGGAGATTCGCTCCAATCGCTGCAGCTTTCGGCTCTTCAACTAGAAAGACACGTCTCGCCCCGGCACTCTCTGCAGCCTCCATTACAGCTCTTTTCTCAACGCCTGTAATCCCTGAGGGAACACTTATTACAACCCGGGGTGCAATGAATCTGGAACGATTGTGGATCTTCTTAATAAAATGACTAATCATCTCGTGAGTAACGTCAAAGTCAGCAATAACCCCATCTTTCATCGGTCTAATCGCTTGAATATCTCCCGGGGTACGACCGAGCATCTTCTTGGCTTCAATTCCAAAAGCAATAGCTTTTCCATTATAAATCGCTACAACAGAAGGTTCTGATAAAACGATACCCTTACCTTTTACATAAACGAGAGTATTCGCTGTTCCAAGATCTATTCCAATATCTGTCGAGAATAAACCTTTTAAAAAATCTAATATCATATTTTTCTCCTTTTATTGTTGAAGTTCTTTTAACTTCTTAAGTGCTGATGGATATTTCGGATCCATCTTTAATGAAATCTTTATATGTTTCAACGCTTCTTTTTTCATGTCTAATTGTTCATAGGTCTTACCAAGCCAGAAATTTACCTTTGCAGTATTAAGTGATTTCTTGGCACTTTTATAATATTTTAAAGCTTTGGAAAATTGTTTCTCATCAAAGGACATCCAGCCCATAACCATTAGACTTTTATACTTCATTTGGGAAGAGATACTTTCCTTCGATAATAGTTTTAAGAGAACCTGTCTTGATTTCTCAAATTCACGAATGTCTTTATAAAGTATCCCGACAAATAATAATCCTTTCGATTCAGAGTACTCGGATTGCCTTTTGAAAGAGAAATAAAATTTAAACTTAGGATCAATCTCCAAAAGTCTCATCTCAATATATTTAATATCATCAGTATGTTTCCCTGATTGAAATAGATGCTCAGAATAAACTTCATAGGCCCGGACAAAATATAATTTAACTAACTGTTTTAAATTCGATTTTGAATAATTCCCAAATCGACCTGCCTTCAAGTTCTTTAAATAAAAATTACCCTGGGATTTATAAGAAAGAGCAAGGCTTTTTTCAAGACCACTTTCTTTATATCCAGACTTATAAACATTCTCCAGGTGCTCTACCGCCTCCGGCATATCCGAATTTAAATAACTTAAACCAAGCTTATATCTATAATGCATATTTAAGTTTTCATCGTTAGATAATGCTAAACCGGATTTGTAAAACCGGATTGCTCTGGAATAATCTTCATTTAAAAAATATAACTCAGCAACATCAAAGTTCAACTGAACATTCTCAGGATTCTTTGCTAATTTCCGTAATAATCGTTCTTCTGACTTACTCGGTGGTTTTACAAGGGTCTTAAGCATAAAAATTAAAAACACAAAAACCAGTACATAAATCACGATAAGTTTTGGAGAAAAACGAAGTGGTTTCCGAACTCTCTTTATATTCAATCGACGATTTTTTTCCATCTTTTCTCTTAAGTTTTTTCTTGACTATAATTAACTAAGTATGTTATAATACTAAAATGTTCATTTTATCAGAAATTGCAGAGTTTTGCAAGTAAAATATTTATTTCAAAAATTCGGAGGAAATAAAATGCTAAGAGCTTTACGAGAAAACACAAAAACCATTATCTGGGTAACAGTTGCTGCATTTATCCTGAGCCTCTTCTTTGTATTTGGAGATATGCTGAGGAAGAAAGCAAAGGACCAGGGAATTGCAAAAGTTGGGAAAACAAAAATCTCACGACAAGAATTCAATAATATGTACACGAGGATTTTAAATTACCAAAGGGACTACAACACTGAAATTACTCCGGCACAAACCAAAAAGATGCTGGAGGATGCACTTAATGTTGTTGTTGAAAATGAAATTCTACGCCAACTCTCCAAGGAATCGAAGATTGAAGTTTCCGATTCAGAAATGATTGTAGGTATTAGATCTAACCCTGCCTTCCAGGGACCGACTGGTTTTGATAGAAACAGGTACGAACAATTTTTAGCACGTCGGGGGGATACTCCAGGGACATTCGAGAAATTATATAAAGATGAGCTCTTAATCTTTAAAATGAAATATTTGGTTTTTGATTTTTATACAACTTCAGCACTCGAAAATGAATATTACTTCTTAATTTCTAACGAGAGAGCATCAGGTGAAGGGATTAACCTTAATCTTGAAAAGTTCTATGACCAAGTTGAATATACCGATAAGGATTTAAAAAGTTTCTATGAGAAAAATAAGCAAGATTATTTTATCAAGAAACGTGTGAAAGTTGAGTATTATTATGTCCCTATCATGCCGTCCGAAGAAGATAAGGTAGACGCAACTGAAAGATTAACAAAGATTCGGGAACAAGCACTTGCCGGAGAAGATTTTGCAGAACTGGCGAAGATATATTCTGAAGGCCCGTCTGCTCCAAAAGGCGGTGACCTCGGATGGTTCGGAGAAGGACAAACCGTCCCGGTTTTCGAGAAGGCAGCATTCTCTCTTAAGATTGGAGAGATTTCCGAAATCGTGGAGACTCGATACGGACTCCATATTATCAAGATGGAAGAAAGGAAAATGGAAAAAGGTAAAAAGGTTTTTCATTGCCGGCATATTCTCCTTAAAGTTGAAGCTTCAGAAGAGACAAAAGAAACAGTATTCAACTTTGCAGATGAACTCGCAGAAGACCTGAAGAAAGTTGATGATTTCGAGAAGATCAAAGGGAAATATCCTGATATTAATAGAGCTGAAACAGACTACTATACAGAAGATCAACCGCCATTCCCACAATTAAAACAGGCATTTGACCTTGCGGAAGATGAGAAAGTAGATTTCCCTATTCCTGTTTCTGGTGGTTATCTTGTTTATAAACTTATGGATATCAAACCGGAATATTTTACAGAGTTTGAAAAAGTAAAAGAAGAAATCAAATTGAGATTCCTCCATAAAGCTTCAGTTAAACATGCAGAAATTAAAGCAAAAGAAATCTTTGATTCAATTAAAGATAGTGATAAGGATTTTAATCTCGAAGAGTTTTCAAAAGAATCAGGATTTGAATATTTTAAAACTAATCCATTCATCTCAGGTAACCCGATCTCACTTGAAACAGAAAAAGCAACAGAAGAACCTATCTCATTAACAGGAAGTGATACATTCTCAAAAGAATTCTACCTTAGTGAAGATTTTAAAATATCAGGTCCTTATGAATATGCTGATGGATTTATAATTGGTAGAATTATTAAAAGAAAATTACACTCAGAAAAAGATTTGGAAAAGGAGTTTGCCAGCTTAGATTATTTCAGCAGGTATATGAATCAAGTCGCAGGACAAGGGTTTTACCAGGAATTCATTACAAATAAAAAGAAAGAAATTGGAGTAGAATCATACCTTAAAGAATATATGAAAGAATCATACGGCGAAGAAACCGAAGAAGAAGAATAAATTATTGTTTGCTGAGAACACGTTATTTGCGAAGCCCTCAACCCTAGCGAAGCGCGTGGTTCCGGGTCATTGCGTTGGTATAAAATGGTTTGTATACGATAACTCCATTATGTCATTGCGAGGAGCGAAGCAACGCGGCAATCTCGCTTTTAAAAGAACGTCAGAATGTCATTGTCAAAGAGGCTGTGCCTCCGGCAATCTAATTGCGAAGCAATTTTTGGGAGATACTATGAACCTAAAAGGAAAAATTATATTAATTCTTTTATTATTAACCCTATTCTATTTCTCCGGTTGTGCATATGTGGAAATACGATCTTCTAATTTTGAACCTATAGTTTTTGAGTTACCGCAGCACTATTTTATTCCAACAATTAGCCTTTATGTTCTTTTCCTGATTGTATTTGGGATTTGGTTATTCTTTGATGCCAGGAAAAGGGGAAAATCGGCGTTCTGGGTAATTTTAGTCATGGTCTTGATTCCACTGCCATGGGGAATCATCGGTTGGCTTGTTTTCCGACCTCCAATTAGGGATAGGTAATACGAAGACATAGCACATCGCTTCGCTCGTAATGAAAAAGGAATAATGAATAATTAAGAATGAAGAATTATTTACTTTGATTCTTATGATGCATTTGTTTAAAACTTTCGATGCTTAATAAAACTTTTGAATGCAATTCTAAAAATAGCCGCTGACAAACGAAGCGCAGTCATCCCGTATACCGAAGGTCATCGGGAAGAGAACGCCCCGAAAAAAACGGAATAAACTCTGGACACAGAAAAAAAAACAAAAGAAAAGATTTAATCCCGATATACTCTGGATACCCAGGACTTCTATTCCCAATAAATCCTTTAAAAATCGTTTACGATTCTTATGAAAATGATTCGTAGCCTGGGGGTTTACCCCTAGGAAAAATGTGTCCCATAAAACATCACCGATTAGTTAAATAACACATTCCTAAAACATATTAACTTCAATGTAATGCTTATAATAATATACATATGAAT
>DAOVMD010000330.1 GCA_030630935.1 Candidatus Mcinerneyibacteriota bacterium
ACCATCGGGAGAACTTAAGAGAACATAAAAAACAAGAGAAAAGAAAAAAAACTTTTTTAACAGAGATTGACGGGATTGACGGGATAAGAAATGACAAAAATAAATAAACCAAACTCGCTACGCTTGTCGCATGACATTTATCTAAAAAACGACTGCTTTCTGCTTTCTGCTCTCTGATATCTGTTTTCTGATATCTGCTCTCTGTTCAAGCAACAGAGTTGCTTGAGATGGAATTAGTCCTTGACTTTTTTAATAATTTTCTTTATAATAAGTTATAAAGAACAATATTACAGGAGGAGCCTTATATGAAAAAGATATATATTATTTTATTTTTAATTATTACTACACTGGCTTGGTCAACTGAAATCAAGCTTCCGCATATACCTACAGAAAAGGGAGTTGGAGCCATTTCAATATATTTAAAAGTGTCTCGTGAAGTAAATAATCTTCCTGTTACAAATTTTAAAGTCAGAGTTCATTTCAAAAAGCAAGGAATCTACACTTTCATTACTGATTCCAATGGTGAATTATTATTAGTATTTAATAAGGCTTTCAGAGAACGATTTTTATTAAAGGTTGATTATGACCATATTGATGGTTATAAAATTGAACATAAGGTCTGGCCTTTCGAGTCCGAATTAAAACCGGATGAAATCCGAAATCACATGGCATTTTTCATAAATAAAGAATATAAGAATTCCACTTTGAATGATTCAGATTTGAATATAAAAACACTTCCCGGATTTAATGTGCAATACTTTAGAGATTTGACCAGAGCATATTCATCAGGTCTCCTCAATCGATTTAATTTGGCATATCAATATCGTTCCACAAAACATAAGTTAATTCCCCGAGCCGTATTTAAATTTGATGATAATAAAGAGCCGGCAATGTTGTCAGTAATTTCGCACCAGCTTAAGGTAGAGATCCCTATTGATGCCCCGGTTGATAAAATTGCTGCAGTCGTTCTGATTCCATTTGAAGATTATGAAATTAAATATCTTTTTTACCAGATTATGGTCAATATTAAAACCAAAGACTGGGATATTATTTGGCTTGACCTGAATGACTATAAACGTATTTCCGGAGATAGAATGAAGGTTTATTACCTTGAAGAAAATAAGGAACAAGCCGAAATGATAGCTAAAACTGAGAAGAAAGTTAGGGGGTATCTGGATAATTTATTTACAAAAGAATGTAAACCAATTCGTTTTTTAGTTGTACCTGAACCATTGAATAAAAAGCTATATTATTATATAAATTCAGATGTTGATAAAATAATTACAATACCATTTTATAAATATCTAATCTTAAAAGTTCTTGGTATGTCTCAGGAAAGATTTGCATATGGAATAATAACTCATGCAATGCTTCAGGATATTTTTAGTGAAGTGCAATATTTTTCTTCCGGACCACCAAGGTGGGTTTTTGACGGATTATTTACATATCTCGAATGGAAAATCCATCGGCATGTTTTTGGGAAGGATTATAAGATGATCAAAACTGTAGTGAAGAAATTAGGGAAAGACGAGATAATCGATATTAGAAATTGGAAGATAACAGCCATGAAAGAGAATCAATCGTATATGGATAAGGGAATTGAAGAAATGATGTTTGCAACTGCGGCAAGTTATTTTTGGGAGATGCAGGTTAAGAAACACGGAATTGGTATAATCTCTAAGTTTGTTGAGAAATTAAAGGAGCTTGATTTTCCCACAAAAGACCATAAGAAACCTGAGAAAATTCTCTCAGAATTATGCGGGGAGGATATTGATGCCCAATTCAAAGTCGATTATAAAGAATTAAAAAAGTTTTTAGATACATTTAAATAAAAAGATTAAACATTGGGCTAAAAAGAACATAAAGCATCGCTTCGCTCTGCAATGAAAAAGTAACCAACGAACCACGTCGGGTTCGTGGCGCAGCAATGAAGAATGAATAACAAGCTCGTTCCTCGCAGTAAATAGTAAAATGTTAGTAGTTAATAGTTTAAAGACAAAAAACAAAAAAAAAGTTTCTTCAGCATGTCGCTGACCGAAGGGAAGTGATTGAGTTTACCCCGATGCATCGGGGATAGTGAAGCGATAGAGAAGCGTATCGGGAGACTTTAAAGAGATTTATAAGTAGCTTACTTATTTAGTTTATATTTGTTTAGAGCCTTTGTTGCTTAAAGGTTCTAATGAATGCAAAATATTTCACCACTGAGGACACTGAGGACACAGAGAAAAAAATAGCATCGCTTCGCTCTACAAGTAAGAATTAAGAATGAACAATGAAGAGTGAAGAATGTATTGTATTATATATGACAATGCACTTTTTTAGAGCTACTGATGCTTAAGGATACTATAGAATGCAAAAAGAATTTTTACAGGGATTAATAGGATTAAAAGGGAAATAAAAAAACAAAAATAAAAACGCGGGACATCCTGTAAATGTGATAAAGAACATTATCTATAAAACGACTGTTCTCAGTTCTCTGATTTCTGTTCTCTGTTTTCTGCTCTCAGTTCGCTCCAATCTGTTCTGAGAACTTTTTAAAGAGAATGCTTTTATTTGGGAGGAATACAAAGGAGGTCATTTTTTCTTCTCCGTTCACATCGAAACAAATATAAAGTGTATCAAATAAAAAGCCGGACTTTACTTCTGAACGTGTGATATCTTTAATGTCAATATTCCAGGATTTATATTTAAAAAAACTGCGATAGTAAAAACGAATTTCATCATTGAAATTTAATAAATATCCGTTTTTTCCATTTGCAGATTTTAAATGAGTAGCTTTGCAATGAATGACCGATTTTGGAGTTCTATCTTGTAACTGGTCTTGAATCATTTCAGGTAAGATATCATTTGTTTTTTTCTTAATTCCGAAAAATTTTAATATTCTTGAGAACAGGCCTTTTGCAGTGAAGAATCCCCAACGGTATAATCTCGGTCCGTATATAATTATGAAAATTAAAATTATGATTGAGATACCTGCTGCGATCCATGGGCTTATCAAGGTTAATAAAGTGAGGGCAATTACTGAAACTTCCCCAGCAAAGCTTACAGAGGTATTTGATATATTTTCTGCAGGACTGAAGAAATTAAGTATTAGTTTTCCACCGGCTTTAGTTGAATGTGTTATAAATGAAATTCCTCCTACTAATAAAGCTGCAATGATCGCCACTTCTTGCGGAGCATCGACTAATAGTATTAACGCGAATATGCCGGCACCAATCGGTTTGATAAACGTGTTAATTGCATCCCATAAATTATCAATGAATTGAATCTTATCCGCAAAGAATTCCAGCAGGAAACAGATTCCTGAAATGATTATTATGACCCAGGAATTAAAGGGTTTCAGAAACTCGGGGATATCTTTTATGATTTCAAACTTAGTGCTCAGAGAAAGCACCAGGATAGTTGCGTAAAAATTCACTCCCGAAGTAACAGAGAAGGGAAGTAAGATTGCTAAATTTTTTAATAACTCCATATTACAACTCCTTTTTGCTGCGCCCAGAACCCAAGCGAAGTGCGTGGTTCCGGGTCATTGTCCCGACACGTCGGGATGACTTCCGTTACACTCCAGCCACGCGCTAAAGCAAACTGTGGCAATCTGGGGGTGCAGGGCACCCATTTTTAAATCCTGCTTGCAGGGGAAGCTCCCTTTTAATAACCGAAAGTTGTCGGACACCCACAATTGTACAACTACATTAACATTATACTAAAAAACAAATCAAAAGTCAATTAAATTGTAGTTTGTTATTAGAATCTGATTAGAATTTGTCATGCAACTCCATTTTGCTGCGCCCAGAACCCAAACGAAGCGTGTGGTTCCGTGTCATTGCAAAACACTAATTTATTAGTGCCGCGGCAATCCCACTTAATTAAGAAACAGGGATGGACGGGATAAAAAATGAAAACAAAAAACAAAATTTTTTACAGGGACTTTTACAAGACTTGTAATGAACTTACTTATATCGTTTACATTTGTTTAGAGCGATTAGTGCTTAAAGGAACTAGAGAATGCTTTTTTCACCGCAGAGGACGCAGAGGACGCAGAGAAAAAAAGAACATCGCTTCGCTTGCTCTGCAACGAAAAAGTATGAATGCTGCGACCATAAGATATTAAGGGGAGTCAGTCGGAAGTTTACCCCGAATTTATTTCGGGGATGAGGATACAGCC
>DAOVMD010000173.1 GCA_030630935.1 Candidatus Mcinerneyibacteriota bacterium
AAACTACTTTTTTCAAGTTTATTATTATTCAAAAATTCATCGGAAAAAATTTCCATACGAACGACACCATCCATATATTCCGGAATCTTCAAACCAAGTAAAAATAATATTAACGGAGTTACATCTTTGATGTTCAAATTTAGCACTGAATCTATTTTTTTTATATCTTTCCCATAAACAAAAATTATGCCTTCCGGTTTATGTTTCCCGGAGAAGGATTCCGGGTCATCAATATTCTCAGTAACGAGTTCGGGAAACTTCTGCCAGAACTCCTGCCAGAAACCTTCATTATAAACATAGAGAATATCAGGTCCAAATTTCAAATATTTCCCGGTGTATTCTTCATCTCTTAATTTTACAGCTGTAAAAATTTTCTTACCATTATATGAAAAATCAATTAACTTTCTTTTAATTTCATTACAGATCGATTTATATTCGGTTTTTTTAATAATCCCTGAAGCTTCACGCCCTTTTAAATTAATAAATATCCCGCCCTGGTCCATCTGGTATGCAGTTGTTTTATTCCAATCAATTACTTTACTAATCTCTTTTTCACCACCCCAGAAACCGCGGATATACGGTTCTCCCCAAACTGTATTATTATATTGATTCATTTCATTTGGATTGGTCACAAATTCAAGGATGAGTTCTTTTCCTGAAAATTCAAATAGATCAATCTTCTCTTCAATCCAGCATCTTTCATTCTTATTAAGTTTCGGATTAATCATCCTTGTATATAGATATCTCCAACCTTCTTCATCATCGATATTTGATTCCGGGCTCCTAACCCTAACCTTAAATATCACTCCGTCACCTGGAGTATTTTCCCAATAATTCGGATCTGTTGTAATGGAAAAAATTAATGATGACCTGAACGGAACCTTAAATTTAAACCTGATTATATTATAAGGATGAGCAAAAATAACTTTCCTTGTATCATAATTAATTGTATATTCATCAATCCTGCAGGAGTTAGTTGAGTCCTGGATAATCTCGGCAGATGCGAATTCCTTAATAAAATCAAACTTTATCCTTTTCTTTTTTCGTATCTTATAACAAAGAAAAGTATTCTCTTCCAACCACTTATGTACATTAAATTTATATTTAAACTCCTCAAAACCATGATCAGAAATAATCATAAAATTATCTTCAGGAGTAAGTTCATTTAGAATATCACCTATTAATTTATCCAACTCATTATAAATCTGAAATATAAAATCTTCTTCATCTTCCTTGTTAAGATTCAATTTATCCCAGAAGAAATGTGATGCCCGATCTGTCTCAGTAAAGACTGCCATAAAAAAACGCCAGTCTTTATTCTTCATTAAATGCAGCACAGCTTTCTTTCTTCTAACCAGGATATCTAATAAGTCTTCCTTAAACTTTTCACCTTTCTTCTTATGAAGATGATACGCCAAATCAATATCCGGATAATACCCATCACAAACCTGATTCAATTCCTCTTCCAATTCCGTTGGGTATGTAAAACCTTTCGTTGTTTTTGTCGCGTTCATTCCTGATACAAGATTACCATTAATCGGGAACGGAGGATAGGTCAAAGGAACATTAAATGCAATAGTTGGAATATTAAGTCCTGATAAAATCTCAAATATTGTCTTTGATTTAATTGATGTGGAACTTAAAAGATGCGGGTTATATGTATCACCGTAGAATTCAGTAAACTGAAAAACAGAATGTTTCCCCGGATTAACTCCCGTGATTGAAGTTGTCCAGGCAGGTGCGGTTACAGGAGGAATCGTAGATTGCAGTTCCCCAAAACTACCTTCCTTCATCAGCTTGGAGAAATTAGGCAGAAGTCCAAGCTCGACCCAGTTTTTTATCAAATCAAGTGTGCCGCCATCAATGCCAAGTAGAAATACTCTATTTTCGTTTTCCATCTTTCTTCTTTCTTTTAAAGTTTCTCTGATATATATTCACATATTTTAAATGTTCTTTATATGAAGTTGTAAAAACATGTGTCCCGTTATTTTTTGAAACATAATACAAGTAAGTTGATTTATCCGGATAGATTGCTGCTTCAATCGATTTCCAGCCCGGATTACAAATCGGGGTTGGCGGGAGACCATAAGTTATATATGTATTATAAGGAGAATCAATATATTTATTTTTTGTAGTGATATCTTTTGCTCCCGGTCCAAGTGCATAAAGAATAGTTGCATCAATCTGGAGCATGTACCATTTCTCAAGTCTATTATGAATTACTGAAGATACCTTTTTATGTTCATTGATACCGGTCTCTTTCTCAATTAAAGATGCAATAATGAGTATATTATAAAAATTCTTATTCATTTTACTGATATCGGTCTTTACCTTATCTGAACAAATATTATTAAATCGGTTCAGCATCATGGAAATTATTATGTCAGGTTTCTCTCCCAGCTTTACCCGGTAAGTATCAGGGAATAAAAAACCTTCTAAATTATCAATGTTTTCAGGGAGCTTATATTTTTTCTTAAATGAATCTTCAATCAAAAGATCCTCAAGCCGGTCGAGAAAAGCAGTAGAATTACAAATATGATATGCTTCTAAGCGTTTTGCAACCTGATAATTTGAAAATCCTTCAGGGAAAGTTATATTAATATAAATAAATTTGCTTATTGACTTACCCGTTTGAATGATATTTAAATTATCTTTAAGACTTGACTTTAAATTTAATTTATAAAATCCTGCTTTGAAGATAATCTCCTTTGAAATAAAACGATATAATAGGAAGGAATATTTATTTTTAATTAAACCTACTTCCACCAATTTCGTTCCTATCTCAGAAATAGATGAATTCTTCGGGATATCGATAAAGATATCAGTCCCGTTAACTCTTAGCATCTTTGATTGTGGAAGAAAATCTGAATAAATGAATATCCCTGTAAAAAATATTATAATTGCTAAATTCAATAAAATTGACCTGATAATCTTCATGACTTCACGCTTTCAAGGTAATTTTGTAAGATTAAAGATGCCGCAATCGCATCAGCTACACTTTTCCGCTTACTCCAATGAACCGAATGATCAACAAGAACATCATTCGCCATCTTACTTGTGAACCGTTCATCCCAGCTAATTATCTTCAAATCCGGGAAATATTCATTTATTTTATTCATAAAATCATCAACCTTATCACAAGTCCTTGAACGCTCACCATCTGTCCGAAGCGGATAACCAATGATAATTAAGTCAATTCCTTTCTCTGTAATAAGTTCACCTAATTCTTTAAATATTTTCACTGGTTTATTCTCGAGGACCTTAAGTGGAAAGGAAAATATCCTTGCTGAATCTGAAACTGCAAGCCCAACTCTTCTATCACCATAATCTATACTTAGTATTCTACCCATATTTCACTTCTATCTAAAAACCTTGTAATATAAATCGTACGTCTTCTTAATCATCAAATCAATCCCATAACGTTCCTCTGCAATCTTACGACCGTTTTCGCCCATTAAATTTCTGAAGATAGGATTTTCAATTAAATAATTTAGTTTATCAACAAAGCTCTTTATATCCTTGGGTTGTATTAAGTAACCGTTAGTTCCATTCTTTATTAATTCTGAGGTTCCATTAACTTCACTCGAAATAACAGGAATTGACATCGACATCGCTTCTAATAATGTTAATGGAAGACCTTCCCATAAAGATGTTAAAAGAAAAATATCTGTAAATGAAAGAATCTTCTTAATATCTTGACGTATACCTAAAAATTTAACATGCTTACTAATCTTTAATCTCTCAGCATAATGCTTCATCTTTTCAAATAGAAAACCATCTCCAACAAGTAAAAATGTCGTGTTTGGATGGGCTTTTATTACTTGTGGAATAGTATCAATAAAATAATTTATCCCTTTCTGGGGAACAAACCTGGCGACCATGGTTATTACAATGTTTCTCTCAGGAATATTAAACGATTTCTTTAGATCAAGATTCGTACCATTCTTGGAATAATAATCAAGATCAACTCCGTTGTTTATTGTTACAATTTTCTCGGGACCGGCAAATTTCTTATTAATTATAATATCACGATCAACATAGGCAACTGTAATGACTTTATCAACCATTTTGATTATCTTACGTTCAATCCTATTGAAAATCAGCTTCTTAATTGGATTACCTAATTTATTAAAAGATAAAACGTGAGCGGTATATATACTCTTGGCATTCTCAGTCTGAGCAGCTAACCCACCAAAGTACCCGGAACGGGTTCCGTGGAGATGAACATACTTAACCCTATTCTTCCGGATAAAGTCCTGAAATATGGAAATTAACTTGAACCCAAGCTTATATTTAAAGATATCAATAAGCTCAACCTGAATATTTAAATTTTTTAAATCACTAACTAATGGCCCATCATCTGAACATATAACAATAGGTTCGTATCTATCATAAGGAAATTCCTTTAATAAATATAGTAGATGCTTTGAACCTCCACCGATATTTGCAGTCGCAATGATTTCTAATATTTTCTCTTTCATTTCATTCCTTTATTATTGCATTGCATTATAACATAAATATCAATGTTTTTCAATAGAAAAGCAAGATTATAATTCGTTTAACATAGTTAATCGAATTATAATAGAGAGCAGAGAGCAGAGAACAGAGAACAGTTGTTTTATAGATAGTAGTTTAACAGAAAAGAATTGTTTGTCAAACTCAGTAGGGGTATTGTTTGCTTTCGCAAACAACATTTTGGGTAATCAGTTTGAGTTTGCTCCTATAAATAGGAGTGTCTTACAAATAACGTATTAGATTATTAAGCGTTTCACAAACGAAGTGAAGTGATCCCGATCAATTTCAGGAAGATGAAATTAAATCGGGAAACCCTGACCTGAAGAACTTAATCCTCCGTATGATAAAAAAACAAAAAAAAACATTTTTAACAATTGAACTATTATAACTTCTTTAACATTTTAACGGTTGATAAACACTTGAAGAATTGAACTATCAGACGTGCCGTGGCACGTCTCTACAATAACTCTTGAACGCATGCAAAGCAGGCATTGAACACTTGAACATTTTAACTCATGCGAAGCATGTATTGATCTTGAACTATTTAACTATTTTAACTTAAAGATCATCAAATTATTCTCAACCTTGGGACCATTAATCGTAACAACTGTTGCAATAAAAGATTTTCCGTCAGGGCTCCATGAATTATCTGAAACAATAACCCTGAATTTCTCAGCAACAGTTTCTGTACGTGGGATTTTATTGAAATATGTTAATCTTGTTTTATTCTTCCCGTCCGAATCCATGATCCACAGTTCTGTTTTTAAATAATTCCGCCATTTCTGTCCCTTTATTGAACCCCATTCAATATCTAAATCTTTACTGGACATCCAAAGTATCTTTTTACCATCGTGAGAATAGTGAGCATGTTCATCCCACTCTTCCCGGGACTGGGTAAGGTTAATTAACTCCTTCGTTTCAAGGTCATATTCATAAATATCAAGACCATTCTCAGGCTGGTTATCTTCAAGGTTCCCCGAGAAAAGTATCTTTGTCCCGTCTAAATTAAAATCGTGACTCTCATAAAAACATTGTTTTGTTACAGGTTGAATGGTTCTTTTATTTTCAAGAACAGGCATATTATTTTCAATTTTGAAATCAGCAATTTTTAAAACCCAGGCACCCCAAGTAGTGGATTTATCATGTTTCACTCTTTCAGCCCAGAAAAGTTTCTTCCCATCCCTCGAAAACTGCGGATGAATTACTGCTTTTGTATCATAGATTGATGTTTCGTGCCTGGTTAACTGCCAAAATTGTTTACTTGTAGTATCAGTTAAAAAGAGATTACAATTCATTCCTGTTCCGGGTATCCCTTTTTTCTTATTGAAATAACCAAGTGCATCTTGATTCTGTGCAGTAAAGACAATATACTTTCCCGAAGGGTGCCAGGAAGGATTCCCGTTATGATTATCAGGACAACCTTTCTTATTATGAGTAATATGCACTTCCTTCTCACCGTTTGATTTGAAAACAACCACATCATAATAATCGTCATAGATCTTTTTTGCAGTCGCGATCAAATCCAGTTCACGAGACCAATCAATGCTTTTACAATCTGTATTAATGATCTTAATCTCTTTAATTATTTCCTTATTTATATACTCATGGTAAGGGATCACCTTTTTTGTAAAGGGTATTCGCACTTTTGAATAACAACTTGAAATAATTATTAAAATTGTAATGATACAAATAACAGCCTTTTTCATTTCTTACGCCTCCGGATAATATAGGTACTGCGAAATGTTTAGTCACAGAAACCTGGTTTCATTTACATATATATAACAATTGATATATCCTTATACAAAATGTAATTATACAATAAAACCGTAAAAATATCAAGATTATTTTTTGGTCATTTTTCCTCTTACAAAATATGTGGTGAAATTATAAAGAAAAAGTAAAACAAATAAAATTAACTACTCCGAACTACGTAGAGATTCAGGATAAACTCTGAACACAGAGTCCTCAGAGAAAAAACACAAAAAAACATTTCTTCAGCAGGTCGACGAACGAAGAGAGGAGATCCCGTATAGCCCCGAAAAAAACGGGGTAAACTCCGCGTATCGGGAGACTTTTACGAGACTTGTAAAGGATAATATATAAAAAGATTTTATGTTTTGAAGCAAATGTTTTTGAGAGCCATTTATG
>DAOVMD010000230.1 GCA_030630935.1 Candidatus Mcinerneyibacteriota bacterium
CTTAAGGGAACTAGCAAATGCAAAATTAACCACTGAACACACTGAACACGCTGAAAAAAAAAGAGAACAAGTATTTAACATAGATTACATGATAAATGGGATTATTAAAATAAATATATCTATTCATTTTTTTATCCCATATAATCATGTTTTCGGAATCAGAGATTCCAATCTATGTTAAATAACTTATAGTTGTAAATACCGACCAAAGTTTATTCGTAAACAAATGAATTGTATCTCAAACAAAGTAGGGTCACCCGAGTCGCATCGAAAATCTAGCGAAGCGTCAAGCGAAACTATGCGATTATTTAATTATTGCAAACTTCCCTGTTTTCTTCTCACCCTCTTTATTTATTACAACATAAAGATAAATACCTGAAGCTATGTTTTCAGTTTTTATATCCCATTGATATTCTATGTTGTCTGCTTCAATTTCATGAAAAAGTTCACCTGAAATTGTATATATTTGTATCTTTGAATTTTTCGTCAAATTATCAAATGTAATAAAATCTGTTCCTGAATCTTTTTTCCATGGATTAGGATATACAATAAAATTTTCCAGATTTGCTGAAAACAATTTTATTCCATTAAAATCTGCATTTGTAATATCAACAGTTAAATTAGAATAAGTTCTATTAACGGGGGAAAAGGTATAGTAATGTGTTTTTTTTGGAGTAATAATATATGCTGCATCCGCATTAAGATAATTAAATGAATAGCTTCCATTACTATCAGTAATCGTAGTTGCAGTTAAATCAGCCGAAAGATTAACAGTAACACCAGACATCGGATTAACACCAAATGTAATTGTTCCGTTGATTTTATACCCCACATCAGGTGCATCTATTGAAGTTGTTGCAGTATCAGCACGGTAAATATCCTGTGCTTCAAAATAGTATGTATAATCTCCTCCGGCATTATTAAAAACCTTTTCAAAAGTATATAATTTCCCGTCTGTATAAGTTGTATCAATAGGATCCACTTCATTCATTGTAAAAGGACTTCCTGAAGTTTCTGCTCCAGCTTTTAAGATATGAACCTTCGGAAAATCGGTATCAGGTGCATCATCATCCATATCCGTATATTTTATGCGATATGTAAATGTATTATTAGGCTTTCCGATTTCAGGATTTAATCCATCCGATTCATATCCCATTTCACCTGTCCAGGATAATTCAGGTATATTAGTTTTGTTCCATTTTGTAAGAAAAATATCAAGACCTCCTGCATTTATATTGCCATCAAATCCACCACAAGTATGACCTGTAACATATATATTCTCTGAACTCTCTGTTATGCCACCATAAGCATAATCATAATCTGTTGTTCCCCACTGCCTTGTCCATTGTTTTACCCCTGATGAATTGTATTTTGTAAGAAAAATATCAAGAGCTCCTGCATTTGTATTTCCGTCAAGTTCACCGAAAGTGTGTCCAGTAACATAAATATATTCGGAGCTATCTGTTACTACACCATAACCATAATCATAATCTGCTGTTCCCCACTGCTTAGTCCATTGCTTTACACCTGATGAATCATATTTTGTAAGAAAAATATCTACAATTCCTGCATACATATTGCCATCAAGGCTATCTCCAGTATCACCTGTAACATATATATATCCTGAACTATCTGTTGCTACATCTTCACCATAGTCTCCCTTTGCTGTTCCCCATTGTTTTGTCCATAACTTATTCCCTGATGGATCACATTTTGTAAGAAAAATATCAACACTACCTGCATTTGTATTCCCATCAAGTCCACCACCTGTATCACCTGTAACATATATATTTCCTGAACTATCTATTGCCACACTTTCACCATAATCATGACCTTCTGTTCCCCACTGCTTAGTCCATTGCTTTATACCTGATGAATCATATTTTGTAAGAAAAATATCATAATGTCCTGCATGAGTATTCCCATCAAGTTCATCTCTAGTTTTACCTGTAACATATATATTCCCTGAACCATCTGTTGCTACACCTAACCCTTCCTCACAGTCTGCAGTTCCCCACTGTCTTGTCCATATTTTTGTGCCTGATGAATCAAATTTTGTAAGAAAAACATCCTGCAAACCCGCATTTGTATTGCCGTCAAGTTCACCCCAAGTACTACCTGTAACATATATATTTCCTGAACCATCTATTGCTACTTCTCTACCCACTTCATTATCTGCACTTCCCCACTGCCTTGTCCATTGCTTTACACCGGATGCATTGTATTTTGTAAGATAGATATCAGAACCTCCCGCATTTGTATTGCCATCAAGTTCACCATAAGTTGAACCTGTAACATAAATATTTCCTGAACTATCTGTTGCTACACCAAAAGCCCACTCAGAACTGGCAGTTCCCCACTGCCTTGTCCAATACCATGCTCCGATTTCTTCAGAATTTACAATATTGATAAAAATAATTGAAAAAATAATGATTGAAAAAAAACCAAAATGTTTTTTAAAATTTTCCCTCATAAGAAACTCCTTTCGTAAAAATCCAAATTCACTAGATTTCTCCTACTTTCTCTATTTCTATTATACAATTTTATTATCTAAAAGTCAAGGTTTTCCGGTCTCCTTTTATCTTGCCAATAACCATCATTTATAAATGCAGAGCGAAGCGAAGCTCTTATCTATAAAACAACTGTTCTCAAATCTCTGCTCTCTGTTCTCTAATCAAGCAACAGAGTTGCTTGAGAATGGGAGGATTAAGTTTATATGGTCAGGGTTTCCCGATTTAATTTCATATTTTAGAAATTGTTCGGGATCACTGCACTTCGTTTGTGAAACGCTTAATTATTTTTAAAATGTTATTGACAAGATACTCCCCGTTAGGGGAACACACTCAAACAGATTACTCAAACTGAAGTTTCCGAGAGGAAACTTAACCCCTACTGCATTGTAATACATAATGCAAATCATTCTTAATTATTCATTCTTCATTGTTCATTTTTACTTGCGAAGCAAAATTGCTTCGCTAATTCCTTGACATATTTTGAAATTTGAGTTATAATTAAAAAATGGAGTAAAAATGAAAAGAAAGCGATTATTTATAATAGATGCATATTCATTAATTTATAAATCTTATTATGCGATTAAGAATTTATCGACCAAGGAGGGTTTTCAAACGAATGCGATTTATGGGTTTGTTCGTTCAATTATGAAGGTGCTTAAGGTTAAATCACCGGATTACTTTATCATTGCATTTGATAGTAAGAAGCCATCTTTTCGTAAGGATTTATTTTCTGAGTATAAAGCCAACCGACCTGTGATGCCTGAGGATTTACAGGATCAGATTCCTATTATTAAAGATTTAGTTAAAGCATTTTCGATTGATTCAATCGAGATTCCAGGATATGAAGCAGATGATTTAATAGGAGTTTTATCCACGATTCATTCTGTGGACAAGGAAGTTTCCATTGTTTCTTCGGATAAAGATTTATATCAATTAGTTAATGATAATGTTTGTGTTTTAGATCTTCAGAAGGATATCGAGATTAACCGGGCTAAAGTCATTGATAAGTTTGGAGTTCCACCTGAGAAGATTCCTGAATTATTTGGACTTGCAGGTGATACAAGTGATAATATCCCAGGTGTTATGGGAGTAGGCGTTAAGACGGGCTCAAAATTAATATCGGAGTATGGGACGCTTGAGAAGTTATATGAAAACGTTGAAAATATTAAGGGTAAATTAAAGGATAAACTAATCCGGGATAAGGACAATGCATTCCTTTCCCGCGATCTTGCCACTATCAAAACTGTAATTTCTGAAGATATTGATTTGAACGAATACCATAATGAAAATATTGACAGGGGTTTAATGGAAGAGATTCTTACACGGTTAGAATTTATTTCCATCTTGAATGATTTATTCCCTGACCGAACCGGTTTTACCGGGGACTATGGTTATATAACAGAAGTTACGGAGTTTGACGATTTCATCTCCAGAATTTCAAAATCAGAGAAGATTTGCATTGACCTTGAGACAACCGGAATTGACCCGATTTCTGCGGAGATTGTAGGGATTTCAATTTCAGATTCCCCTGAATTCGGGAGATATATTCCAATCCGGCACGACGAAGGAGATCAATTGGAACCGGAATTGATTTTATCAAAATTAAAATTAATTTTTGAGGATGAAAAGATAAAGAAGATTGGACATAACTTAAAGTATGAATATATAATTTTATCCAGGTACGGCATTAAATTATCCGGGATTTATATGGATACCATGATTGCAGCATATCTCCTGACCCCGACTAACCCGAGAACAGGACTTGATGCAGTTTCTCTTGAATATCTTCATTTGAAGAAGACTCCGATAAAAAAACTCATTGGTGAAAAGAAGTCCACACAGAAATCCTTTTCAGAAGTTCTTATTGAAGACGCTTATAATTATGCATGTGAAGATGTAGATGCACCCTTAAGGTTAGAAAAAATATTCCACAAAGAATTAATTGACCTGGAGTTATTTAAATTAATGGAGGAGCTTGAAATTCCTTTAGTATCTGTACTTGCAGAAGTTGAGATGAATGGCGTTAAGGTTGATTTGGAACACCTCTCGAAACTTGAGAAGATTTTTCAGGAAAAATTAAAGGCTTTAACTATAGAAATTTATAATCTTTCCGGAACCGAGTTCAATATTAATTCACCTAAACAATTATCAAAGGTTTTATTTGAAGATTTAAAACTCCCCTCAAAAAAGCGTACTAAGTCAGGTCTCTCAACCGACATTGAGGTTCTGACAAAATTAGCAGAGGATTACCCGATCGCAGAGAAACTTTTAGAATTTAGGAAACATACAAAGCTTTTAAGTACATATGTAATTGCATTGGAAGGTTTGGTAAATGAAAGAACGGGTAGGATACACACATCTTTTAATCAAGCTGTCACAGCAACCGGTCGGCTATCGAGTTCAAATCCCAATCTTCAGAATATCCCGATCAAGACCGAAGAAGGCAGGGAGATAAGGAAGGCATTTATTCCTGGTGATAAGGATCATATTCTGATATCAGCGGATTATTCCCAAATTGAATTAAGGTTCCTGGCTCACTTTTCAGAGGACCCGGAATTGGTTGAAGCATTCAATAAAAACCTTGATGTTCATTCCCGAACTGCTGCTTTGATATTTGATATTTTTCCTGAGTTTGTAACCAGTGAACAGCGCCGGATTGCTAAGAAAGTAAACTTTGGAATTGTATATGGTCAAACACCATACGGTTTATCGAAAGAGCTTGGAATATCTCCGAAAAAGGCGAAGCAGTTCATTGCCAATTATTTTGAGAGATACAAGAGGGTTGAGTTATATATTAGGGATACAATCGAATGTGCAAAGGAACAGAAATTTATCAGGACAATTCTTGGTCGGATACGTCATATCCCGGAATTATTTGCAAAGAATGCAAACATTCGTTCTTTTGGGGAACGCATTGCAGTTAATACCCAGCTTCAGGGCTCAGCAGCTGACCTTATAAAGAAAGCTCTCATAGAAATACATTCTGAATTCAAGAGACTCGGGTTGCAAACTAAAATAATTCTTCAGGTTCATGATGAATTGGTTTTTGACGTTCCCCTTGCTGAGGTGGAGGATGTAAAGAGAATTGTTCGAGATAAGATGGAGAATTCAATGAAA
>DAOVMD010000199.1 GCA_030630935.1 Candidatus Mcinerneyibacteriota bacterium
ATTATGATGCAAGCGGTAACACGATACAACGAGATTATTTCAGAAATAAGGACGAGATATTTGAACAGGAGCTTTATGAATATAACTATGACAACATGATGACACATTATGTAAGGCATAAACCCGTTATGAAGAATAATCGGATTGAGATGGAAGTAGAGTCTGAACTAAACATGAAATATGATGTTAATGGAATGAGAGTTCTTAAAGAATGCTGGCCTAATACATATGATTCGACTATTTATATATATGAAGGAGGAGCAGTTGTCTTGGAAATGAGCTATGAACAGATCCCGAAGGGTAAGCATCTGTTTACTTATGCCGGTGGAAAGAAAGTCAGCCGAACCAGTTTCAAGGAAGATGGAGCCATTGATCTTGATTCGATAAAGTATTTTCATCAGAATTTCATGGGTTCTATTGAAATGATTACTGATAAAAACGGCAACATAGAGGAACATAATAAATACGAACCGTTTGGGGATATTATTTGGTCGAAGAGTTACATAGATACAAATAACAAGTACAAGTTCACAGGAAAAGAAAGGGACAAAGAAAGTAATCTGGATTACTTCAATGCACGTTACCTGGATACGAAGTTGGGGAGGTTTATGAAAGCTGATATGGTGATAGGGAATATTAAGAATCCGCAATCACTAAATAGGTGGGTATATTGTTATAATAATCCGATAAAGTATGTGGATCCTAGTGGGAATGTTGTTAGAAAGCATCAGCACACAGGCGGTTCCGGAGGAATGATTACATCAGTTAATGATACACTTGAAACTCAATCCACTTCAGGTAATAATAGTATAGATTATTCAACTCCTGGAGGAGGTATAAATAGCAAAGCGGGAGAAGCTCAAAAACCTAAAGAAGAAAATATCAAAGAAGAACTAAAGGAACAATTTTTTAAATCAATTGAACATCTTAAGAAAATAGGTATGGATAACCAAGCTAAACAGTTTGAAGCATTATTTGAGGAAGGGAGAATCGTATTTCATAGTTCGGGTACAGATAGAGCAAAATTCGTGTGTTTATCATTACCTTTTACAAATATACGAATAACTAAAGGAAAAATACATATATATCCTGGCTTTCTCATTCCTCTTTTTCATAAAAATAAAATTTTTACTAGCTTGAGATTTAGACCAAGAGTTTCTGCAAATATATTACTACATGAACTAGGCCATTTAAATGGAATACATTCTGAAAAGATTACATGGTATCATGAGTGGGATAGAACAACAAAATTAAGAATAGGAAAAGATTTACCAGAAGATATATTAGAAAGACGAGAAATAATAGAAACTGAAGTTAACTATGTAAATGAATTATATGAAGGATTATTTAAAACTTCTGAAATTATTAAAAAAGAGTTAAGAGATAAGGATAGTCCATATATAGGTCGTGGATTAGATCCAAAGGAAGGAAGACTATATCCTAACCATTGGTATGAGGAGTAATAGTTATGAAAAATAATTTTAAAAAATATTTATTAGTACTATGTTTTTTATTTACATTATATATAATATATTTACAAATACAAACATCAAATGATTTGATCCACATAGCAAAATATCTTAATAAAAACAAATCTCTTTATTTATTAAATAATCATTCCACTGTGAGAGATTTAAATTTATTAATTATAAACCACTGGGCTGCTTTTAAAGGAGAAAGATATCCTAAAAATGTGTCAGATATTATTAATCACTTTAAAATAGAAGATAAGAATATTTTTAAATCTAATTTTAGGAAGATTTATTTTAAATTTTTAATAAATACTAAAAATGATAAAGATCCATTTAATGACGAAATAATTATTTATGATCCTGATTCAATTTTTGTTTTTGAGAATTATTATATTTGTTATATTTGTTCTACAAATAAGGGATGGGACTGGGAGAATATCAGAAATAGAAATAAAAATATATATAATTATCCAAAATATTTTCATATTAAGAAAGCATTATTTCATATTAATTTTTATTTAAAACTTAATAAAAAAAATATTATATTTTATTTTAAAAAATATTTAAAATATTTTTTTCTTATTATTGTATTTTTTTCCTTGGTTTATTGGATTATTATTTATTTTGAGGAGAAAAATTATAAAGATAATTTATGAGTATGATGACGGTTCCAACAGATTAAATCGAGTTAATTTTAATAGGGAGAATGATGATTTGAGTTATATGCTGATTAATTATGATACGAATGGCAATACAATTCAGAGAGATTATTTTCGGAATAAAAACGAGATATTCGAACAGGAGCTTTATGAATATAACTATGACAATATGATGATACGTTATGTAAGACACAAACCCGTTATGAAGAATAATCGGATTGAAATGGAAATAGAGTCGGAACTCAACATGAAATACGATGTCAACGGTATGAGAGTAATTAAAGAATGTTATCCCAATACAGGTGATTCAACTATATATATCTACGAGGGCGGTGAAGTTGTTTTGGAGATGACATACGAACAGGTCCCGAAGAATAAACATTTGTTCACGTATTCAGGAGGGAAAAAAGTAAGTCGAACCAGTTTCAAGGAAGATGGAACAATTGATCTTGATTCAAGAAAGTACTTCCATCAGAATTTCCTTGGAAGTATTGCCATGATCACCGACAAGGATGGCAACACAGAAGAACACAATAAGTACGAACCATTCGGGGATATTATCTGGAGTAAATCATACATTAATACAGATAACAATTATAAGTTCACAGGTAAGGAGAGAGACAAAGAAAGTAATCTTGACTATTTTAATGCACGTTATTTAGATACTAAATTGGGGAGGTTTATGAAGGCTGATGTAGTAACCGGAAATATTAAAAATCCGCAAGATTTAAATATATATATATATGTTACAAATAATCCTTTAAAATTCATTGATAAGAATGGAAATTGGAGAGTAGATCAACATGGAAATCCAGTATTTACTGATTCAAGGATTGCAAATACAATTGAAATGGCTTCTTTTGCTTTACCAGTTCCCGGTTTAGCAGCTGGTCTTGGATGGGGATATTCTTATATTTCAGGAGATCGTTATAATTATATAAATCAATTTATTACGGATGGAGGAGTTGATTTAATTGGTACTTTAATGTGTCAACATCCAAGAATTGCTAACAAAGGTTCAAAAGTTTTGAAAAATATTGGTCAATATTTTGGAGGACAAGCACTATCACAACTTTTATCTCCTTCTGAAGGTCCGAATTATCCTCAACTATCTGATCTACAAAAAGATGATACACTTAGAAATATAGTTCAAGAAAGGTTTAATGGTTTAGATATTAAGCTTACGGAGAAACTGGGTGTAATATTTCGTTTAACATTAAAAGACGAATATGAAGTCGTAACTAATGGTGGAGTTTTTTCAACTCCATTAATTACTTCTTATGATAAACGGGAATATTTGAATGCTGTTCAACGAATCTTTGGTTATAAATTATATTACCTATCTCCCGAAACAATAAGTGAAAAATTAGATATATATTTAGATGATTTTAATCCTAAGGGAAATCCTCCTGATAAGTTGAAAGACATATGGGATGATCTTAGGATAATATGGGATGTTGAAACAAATTACACAATTCAAGCAGAAAAAGCATATAGAGCATCAGGGCAAGTTGAATGGTGAAGATTTCTAGAGTTTTAATGTTAATGTTGTTTATAAGTATATTATTTTCACAAAGTTGTCTAAATATTAATATTGAAAATAGAGACGATATATCAAGAACTTTAAAGAATGAAAAACAAATGTTTTTTTATTCTTTTATTGCAAACTCACCAAAAGGAATGCAATTATTAGGAAGTCAAGAATTTGGGATATTTTTAAATAAAAAAGCAAAAGTAAAAATTAATAATGAAACAGTTAAAATTAAATTGGGAGATAAAATTATTGTTTTAATCTATTGGAATAAATTAGAGTTTTATTATCAGGAAGATTTAAGTAAAATAGGAGAAATTACATATAAAGATAAAGCAAAGAATTACATTTATGATATATTAATATATGATAGCCATATTATAATTATAACTCTAAATTCAATAGATATTTTAGAGTTAAAATCTTTACAATTGAAAAAGAGAATTAAAATAAAGCTACCAAATGATGAGGTATTCGACTTCTGGTATATAAAATGTCAAAACAAAATATATGGAAATAATTTATTTTATTATATATATAATAGAATATTAATCCTTAATTTAAAAACATTTAATAGCAAAACAATAAAATTTAAAAGTGAAACTTATAATTATAGTTTATTTTTTGGCAATGAAAAAATATATTTACTTGAAAATGGAATATTAAGTATTTATGATACATTTAATTATGATTTTAAATATCAGTATTTTAAAAATATATTTAAAACTTCTATAAATATAAAAATAACAAAACTTGAATTTTTTAAAATTGATAATCTTAAGAAATTCGAAAATAATCTTTATCTTAATATTAAACATATTAAAGATTATAGATTATATAATCTTAATCTTGATTATAAAACAACAGATAAAATATTATCTGGATGCAATATTAATTACTTCATTTCTGAAAATAATTTAATAACAATAAGAGATAGTGAAAAATTAAGTGATAGAATAGTGGAAGTAACTAATTTAAATAACAGCACATTAGAATGGTCCCAAAAATATATTTATCCAAATTATTCAAATGAGTTATCAATTTTAAATGTTTATAATAATACAATAATAATGCATGATGGTAAGATTGGAATGTTCTATTTTATTAATTTAGAAAATGGAGAAGAAATATATAGATGTTCTTTAGAAAAAGGGAAGATAATTTCACATGGAATAAATAAAGATTATTTATTTTTGATTCTAATGAAACAAGAAAATAATATTACAAAATATTATATAACAAAATATAAATTTGTTTTTAATTGAAAAATTAGTAAAATAAGATGTCGATCAGTTGTACTACTCCTGTTATGTTTCAGCGAATATTAACCTGTGAATGTACAGATAATAAAATTATGTACCCGGATTCTTCAGATATTTCATTTACTTCACCTGACGGCGGAGTACATCAATTTGAGAACCTTCATTTAAAAGAAAAAGATGGTGTTCTTTATTATACAGGATATACAGTTGACAGCACATATTTTAATATTGAATTTAAGAAGGACGATTTTGAGATAAAAGAGAATACTGATGATAGAAAAATGATATTCCCGAGACAGGCCTATCTTTATTTCCCCAAAAATGACGAGAGTAAAATAGCAATTTATACAAAAGACGGTACAATGTTTGAAGCTTTTCCAAACCGAAAACAGACGATATACGATACTCAGAGTATTACAGTAGAGAATTATTCAGACTGGACAGATGTCCAGGTTGAAGTACTGCAAGCAGCTGTTGCTTCTTGCTATTATTATGAAACGCTTAAATCAAAGAAATAACGGTTAAGGTGCCGGCCTCTTATATCTTATATTACAAAGCAATTTATTGCTCATATATCTCGTAGCCCCGGGTTTTAACCCGGGTATTGAATCCCACACAAACAAAGGGACTTCAGTCCCTTTACGGTTAACTTCGTTAACCTTATAGAGAGTAGAAAACAGAGAACAGATAGCCGTCGTTTTATATAAAAAGATTATAAAGATTGAAAAATAATCGATTGTTATTCTGTTCTCTGCTCTCGACGTTCTAATATCTGCGAAGAGAACGGAGTTGCTTGAGCCAACCATACTAGTAATAAATTCCTATGGTATTTGTGGAGATAGGGTGCCGGCCTCTGTCTTCTGTCTTGGTAACTTGAACTTGATAATGTGGGGAATGGGGTGCCGGTCAGTAGTACTATTCCACGCACCGCATGGGGATGCGAGACGCTTAAATTTTATATTTCAACATTACATTTTTAATATTATTATTGCGAAAGGGATATTGAACTGATCGTGGGTATAGGGAAGGTAACTTTACCCCGGGTTTAAACCCGGGGCTACTATCAATTGTCCTTACAGGACATAATGAAACAGATACCATGCAGCTTCGCTGCCGAGAACAGATAGCAGAGACCAGAGAGACAATCGCCATGAAGACACGGGCCCTTGAAAGTGGATCTGTTGACCGAGG
The DNA here is from genome assembly GCA_030630935.1 of Candidatus Mcinerneyibacteriota bacterium. Classification (GTDB taxonomy): domain Bacteria; phylum AUK180; class AUK180; order JAQVHJ01; family JAQVHJ01; genus DAOVMD01. The sequence goes on from DAOVMD010000199.1 coordinate 6,116, forward strand.
AATGGAAGGTGAGTACAGGATACAGATCGAGAGAGAACAAAAGCGTCTGGATGATATTATCAACAG
>DAOVMD010000366.1 GCA_030630935.1 Candidatus Mcinerneyibacteriota bacterium
AAGAGAGATTGCCGCACTTTGCTTTAGAGCGTGGCTGGAGTGTAACGGAAGTCATCCCGACGCGTCGGGACAATGACATTCTGACGTTTCTTTTCCTGCAAGCAGGGTTTATAAATGGGAGCTTGCTCCCAGATTGCCGCAGTCGCTACGCTCCTGGACGCAGGCTAGATCTTGCTTCGCTGCGATGCGCAATGACATTCAAACGTTTTCAAATTATCATGTACATCCTTGTTATTTTTTTCTTTACAAAGATTGAAATATCTGTTATAATTACAAAAATCTAAAAATCAAGAATTTATGAAGGAAAAATATTTTACATCAGAGAGTTCCCTTGAAGTTTCTAAAGCAATCCTGAGCGAGGTTCATACTGTTACCCGACGTCGGGAAATAGATTTGTTATTATCAGAAACAGCATTATTAGTTCTTGATATGCAGCATTATTTTTTTGATGAATCGAGTCATGCATTTATTCCCAGTATGAAAGGTATTATTGAAAATATCAGGAATTTAGAGGGATTATTTTCTGATTCACACCGTCTGATTATTTTAACAAGGCATTTAAATACTCCCGAAGATGCCGGTTTGATGAAGATCTGGTGGAATGGTTTGGTTGAGAAGGAGAATGTTTCATCCCGGCTCATTGAAGAAATTGCTGTTCCCGATTCAATTATAATTGATAAGACAAAATACGATGCATTTTTTGATACTGATTTAGAAGAAATTCTCAAGAATAATAATATTAAGAATTTAATAATCTGTGGTGTAATGACCCATCTTTGCTGTGAAACTACCGCGCGTTCAGGATTCATGCACGGGTTTAATATTTTCTTTACAGTTGACGGTACAGCTACGTATAATAAAAAGTTTCATTTATCAACTATACTCAATCTATCCCATGGCTTTGCAATCCCAGTGCTAATCCCTGAGTTGATTGAATATATCTTAAAGAGAGGTTCAAATGAATAAGAACGATATAATAATTATTGGTGCCGGTCCTGCAGGGATAAGTGCTGCGTTACAGTTGAGAAAATTTGGTTTGAACCCGTTGATAATTGAAATGGGTTCAGTCGGTGGCTTACTAAGGAATGCAAATAAGATTGAAAATTATCCCGGGTTTCCGGGTGGGATATCCGGATTAGATTTATCAGAATTATTTAAGGAGCAGCTCGACAAAGCTGGATTAGTTGTAAATAACCAGGAAGTACAAACCTTAGATTATAAAGATGATACTTTTTTTGTAAAGACAACTGGCGGAGAATATACCTGTAAGTATGTTTTTATAGCAACAGGAACAGTTCCTAAAAAATTGACTAACCTTAATCTGCTGGAGAATTTCGGTAAAATTTATTATGATGTATCTTCGTTCGAGAGTACTACGGGAAAGAAGTTTTATGTAATTGGTTCTGGAGATATTGCATTTGATTATGCCCTGACATTATCACGAAAAAATGATGTAACAATATTAAATCGAGGAATGAAAATTAAAGCAAACATTCTTCTTGAGAAGGAAGTACTTGAATCAAAGATTTCTTATTTTGAAAATTCAGATATCTTAAAAGTAACCGATGTTTCTGATGGTCTCTCTTTAGATTTAAGTTCATCCGGAACTGAAAAGTCTGTTAAAACTGATTATTTGGTAATTGCAGTTGGTCGGATTCCAGCGAAGGGGTTCTATTCCAATCTTTTAGTTAGCATGGAATTAGAACTTTTTAAAGCCGGTAGATTATATTTAATAGGTGATGTTACGAATAGTTCCTTCCGTCAGGCAGCGATCGCAGCAGGGGATGGAGTTAAAGCTGTGATGCGATTTAATGAAAAGATTGTTTTGGTGCAAGAATGAAAAATTTAGCTTCAACAGGTAAGCTGCAACTGCAGCCCGGGACAGAGTAAAAGCCGTGATGCATTTTAATAAAAAAGAACTTTTGGTGTAATAATGAAGATTATCGCATCGACCGGTAATTCGGACATCGCATCTGTTTATATTGCTGCCTTCGATAACGATAAGAAGATTGAGATGGTTGAGTCTGTTCAGCCGCCCTTACCCAGAAACGAGAAATGGGTATTAATCATCAGTTCATTATTCGGTTGCCCGGTACGATGTCCTATGTGTGATGCCGGGGTTCAGTATCGCGGGATTCTTACGAAAGAAGAACTGTTTGACCAGATTGATTTCCTTGTAATAAAATATTTTCCTGATAGGGAAATTAAAGTTGAGAAGTTTAAAATTCAATTTGCCAGGATGGGAGAACCTTCATTCAATCCCAATGTTCTAAAGGTTTTGAATGAGTTTTCTGATAGATACAAAGCACCGGGTTTCATGCCTTCAATTTCAACAGTTGCCCCAAAAACTAATGCAGTTTTTTTTGAGAGTTTAATAAAAATAAAAAACTCCCGATATCAATCAGGAAATTTTCAACTTCAATTTTCAATTCATACAACGGATGAAAAACTGAGGGAAGAGATTATTCCGATTTCTAAGTGGGATTTAAATGAAATTTCAAAGTACGGAGAGAGATTTTTTAAAACGGGCGACAGGAAGATAACATTAAGTTTTGCACTTGCCGAGGATTCCCCGGTTGATGTAAATACTCTTACCAGATATTTCTCACCTGAGAAATTTTTAATTAAGATTACCCCTTTAAATCCAACTTATTCTGTTGAGAAAAATAAAATGAAATCATTTATAAAATCCGATGCAGATATAAATAGTGAATTAATTCAAACTCTAAAGTTTGCAGGATTTGATGTGATATTAAGCATTGGTGAGCTTGAAGAGAATAATATCGGCAGCAACTGCGGTCAGTATCTTCAAAGGCACCTCCTTGAATCCAAACAGATTCCCCACGCTTATTCTTATATTATAAAAGATAACTGATAGCAGAGAACAGAGAGTAGTCGTTTTATAGATAAAAAGTTTCGTTTCGCTTAACATTTATGGGGGTTTCACTCCCATAAGAAGCTCTGAACAAAAGAACTTAATCCTCCCGCATGAAAATATTAATCGGATATTTGTACCATACAGTAGGGGCGACCGGGGTCGGACGCCCTGATTAAAGAACTTAATCCTCCCATATCGAACATATCAAATCTTTATGGGATACTTAGTTCATACGGTAAGGGCGTCCGTCCGGACGCCCCTACTGATGCATTCAAATATATAATGCAAAATCATTATCATCTTTAATCATGCGCCAGTCCAAACTGGACTGGTGTGAAGGTTAGTACTTTGGAAAGTATCATCATTACGCATAACAGTGGGGTTTTACCCCCTCTGCGTCCGGAGTTTACCCCGTTTTTTTCGGGGCGGTGAAATATTTATTCTTTTTATTGTTTTCATTTGTCTTGTAAAAAAAATGAGATTGCCGCAGTCGCTACGCTCCTTCGCAATGACAATCAGTCGTTTTCTAATTATAATTACAAGTCTCGTCCAGTCTCCCGATACGTGGATTTTATCCCGAATTCACTTCAACGATTTTTCAAGGGTAATTAATTATACCTTTTTATTTAAATCGAAAATCAATTTTGAAATTATATAGCCAGGGGATTCGTGGATCAACTCCTTCTTTTTTTTATCTTATTATACCACAAAATAAGCAATAAGCCAAATTATTTATGGCGGTTTCTTTGTATTTGTTATTTCTGCAAGAATAATTCGTAAATATTTATTGCTATGTGTTTTGCGCTTATATCATAATCAATATGATATTATTTGAAGGGTCGACTTTTAGCATATTTTCCTTATGATT
>DAOVMD010000360.1 GCA_030630935.1 Candidatus Mcinerneyibacteriota bacterium
TCCCAAACAAAGTAGGGGCGACCGGCCGGGCGCCCTGATTGTTGTTAATAATCCTCCCGAATGAAATGTATAAAAGAAAAAAAACAAATATTTTTAATTATCCATTCGAATACTGAAGAATTGTATCCCAAACGGTGTAGGGGCATTGTTTTCTCTCGAAAACAACAGTATCAAGACCGAGATATCAGATCGAGATTGTATTAAATGCTAATAATACTTGGTCTAGATCTAGGTCTAGATCTATAATAAAAAGATAAACTCTTTTCTTCTATCTACTATCAATAAAACAACTGTTCTCTGTTCTCGATTCTCAGTTCTCGGTTTGGTTAACAGAGTTAACCAAACATGCCCTGATTGTTATTAATAATCCTCCCGAATGAAATGTATAAAACCAATGCACATAAATGTACACACGTGATAAAAAGGTAATGTACGTCCCCATAAGTTCTGTTAAACGATTATCTATAAAGCAACTGCTCTCTGTTCTCAGTTTTCTGTTTTCTGCTCAAACAACAGAGTTGCTTGAGCCATGTACGTCCCCATTTTATTTCAGTATTAGGATAATAGAGCGTGCGGAGCCATGCATCGTACTGGTGCATGGGTTCTGGGTCAGCTCTCTGATATCTGCTCTCTGCAGCGAAGCTGCATGCTCTCGGTGAGGTTAACGGAGTTAACCGAATCATGTGCACTTTAACATTTTAACACTTTTCTTCTTGACTTTTCTTTAAAAAAGCGTTAAACTATTTACAGTTCTCTTTTGACTTAATAATTATTAATATTTTAACAAAGGTTTTATTCCATGATTAAAGCGATGATGTTTATTGATGGGACCTGGTTATTTACAAACAGGTATTTTTTGAAAAACAGTTATGGTGATGAGATTCATCTTGATTATCAGTTATTGCCAAAAGTTTTATTAAAGCACGCCCAGGAATCTATGGGATTAATGGAGCTTGATTTGGTGAGAATATTTTTATTTGGCAGTATTGCTATTAATTATAATTTAATAGATGATGATTATGTTCAGAAAAGATCTGACTTTTTTGAAATGCTCCAGGATGAGTTTAATTATGATCTCCATGTTTTCACAATTGACTTCAAGGGAAGAAGGCTGAGTAAATTGAACAGGGATCCAAACGATAATTTTGAACCGAAGGAAAAATGTGTTGATATTGCATTAGCAACTAATCTTCTATATTTTGCTGCAATTCCAAATGCTTATGACATTGCAATTTGTGTAGTTGGGGACAGGGATTATCTACCCGCATTGAAATTTGTAAGGCAGCTCGGAAAAAGAGTGGTTTTAGTAAGTATTAAAGAAAGTTGTTCAAATGAATTTATTGATCCGTTAAAACGTTCTGAACTAAGGGACTCGAAAGTTATTTGGCTTAATAATATTGCCACAGAATTTGAATTGAAGTATACTGAGACTTACCTCGATTGTGAATCACCTTTACACGAAGGTGATAAAAAAATCCTGACCTTTTACAAACCGAGAAAGGGAAAGCCGTTTTATTGTGATGAATGCAGAGCAAAGTTCTCTGAGCAGAAATCACTGGCACAGGAGGAATTTATTTCTAATACTTTGAATAATTATGAAAATAGTTCAGAAGAATTTACTCCCGGTATGAATTTTCTCGGTACAATTACAAAGATCGTTCACGATAAAGGTTATGGATTTATAAAATCAATTGATGGTAAAGACTATTTTTTTCACCTAACCGACCTTGAAAACTTTGCCTGGGAATCGATAAAGATTAATGTGCAGGTTTTTTTCCAGGTAAAAAAGGAGCCATTTGGTGAAAAGGCAGGTGCAGCAAGTAAAGTCAAGCTTGCGTTAAATAATCCTTAATTAATAAATTAAATGTTCGGTCTTCACTCATGAAGAAACATAAGTTATATATATCTCCCAAGATTCTACCTTCGATTGCAGGTTTATATACTGAACCGAATAGAGTTTTTATGGAATATATTGATAATTCCCTTGATAGTGCTGCCGATTATTACCTTGTTGAAGAAGGAGATTATTCAAGAAAGATTTTGATTAAGATCAAGAAAAAGGGGAAGAACTACAGAAATTATAAAATCTCGTTTATTGATAATTGTAAAGGGATGGATACGGAGAATCTTCTTAGAATTATAAAAGAGGTTGGCAATTCAAATAAGAAGGCACAGACCTGGACTAATGGTCAGTTTGGATTTGGAGTCTATGCATTTCTTGCAGTTTGCAGTAAGATCACATTCATAACCAAAGAAAAAGGAAAGAATCCAATAAAGATTGAGATAAGTGAAGATAAAATTGTAAGCGAATCTGAACATTACTTTCCTGATCCTAAAACATTGAAGCCGAAGATGTTTCCATTTGAATCGGGGACAATTGTAACTCTCTCAAAATTCAAGAAAGATGCTTGTAAAGTAATTGACCTGAATGAATTAAGAATTGAGATTGAAAAGCACTTTGAATTATTTCTCAATAGGAAAAAGTTAGAAGTTGAACTTGAGGATGAGCTAAAGGAAGGAGATCTTATTTATAAAGAAAAATTAAAGAAGTATACTTGCAAACCTTTTAATTATTCACAATTTCCCGGTGAGGAATTTCCTTATGAAATAAAAGAATTAATTTATATAAAAGGAACAACACATAAAACGAAGAATAAGTTATTCCTAAAAATACCGGTTAAGATATATTTAAAATATACAAGCGGTGTTGAAGTTAACAAAAGACCGATATTTATTAGCAAGGGTCGGAGAATAGACGAGGTTAAGAATATAAAATCATTTATGTTAAAAAGCCATGTAAAAGGGAGATTTTGGGATCATCCCAATATAACAGGATATATTGATGTGGGGAATCTATTGGAACCAATATTATCACGGCAGGACTTTAAAAATACAAAGGAAAAAAGAGTTTTATTTGAACAATTAGCGGATTGCGAAATTTTATTTGAAGATTTATTAAAACAGGAAAATGAGAGAATTGAAACCAAGCATTATAAGAAGTTGGAGAATGAACTTTCAAAGGTTTTATCAAAATTATTAAAAGATGAAACCCTTAAATTTAAGAGTGAGAGTTTCCACGGCGATGAAGAAGATATTACAATGGGGGCATTAGGTAAAGATACTGATGGTGTTGGTGGAAGAGAAGATCGAACTGAAGGTAATGCAGGAGAAGGTACAGGTACAGGGATAGGAACTGATGACGGAGACGGGAAGGGACCTGGAAGTGATTGCGGGATTCTTCCTTCAGATATTCCCGGTGGCGATGCTCCATTTGAAAGTAATGATGATGGATCTTCAGGTTCGGGGAAGAAGAGAAGGAAAAAAGGATTTGATATCAGGATTGTTGACGATGCTCCGGATATGGATAATCTTACAAACAAACCTATGCGTTCCAGGTTTGTTGATGGAGTTATTGAGATTTTCCGAAAACATTCCGATTTTGAAGAAAGAGTTTCCAAGAAACGCGATGGCAAGTCAAAGATTAGCCAAAGATTAATTACCTATTTAGCAGGTGAGATATCTACATATTATAAGGATAAATTAATAATGAACAAGGGTGAGAATATTACCTATGATTATAAGATATTATCAGATTTAGTCGAGTTCCTTTATAAATTTGAAAATAGTTTGCAATATTTAGTAGGGAAGAACTTAAGCAGCGATAAATCATTAGATGGAGAATTACAACGAGATTAATTTATATTAGAGGCTCTAACCTGATTCGTGTGGGTAAAACCTTGACATATATTGAAATATAATTTATAATATCCCTAAAAGGAGATTTAAAAATGATAAATAAAGACGTTTTAAAGAAGACAATAAAACTTGATCCACCGTGGGAAGTTGCA
>DAOVMD010000343.1 GCA_030630935.1 Candidatus Mcinerneyibacteriota bacterium
AAGCTGGAACCATGGAAATATTCTAGTTCACTTGGCTTTTTTAAGGAAGCTGTAATTGAATTCGAATACTTAGGAGTGGGTGATGATTTGATAGATACCTATAATACTTATTTCCACCTTAGATTTGAGTTCTGGGAGATTATGTTTCAATATGGATTGTTTGCAAATATAATCAGGCTATCGGAAGATACTCATATGGTTGATTCTTCCGGTCACATTATTCTGGTAACGGATGAACTAAATAGCTTTGTTCATTTTTTCCGAATTAGTAAAACATTTTAAAGTGTGGAGGATAAAATGAATAAGGTAAAACTAATATTAACGTTTTTAATGATTATAATTTTAGCGGTATTTTTGGGAAGCTGTATGAAGGAAGTACCCTTTATCCCAAACTATGATTGGGATGATTCTGATAATATGGTTTTAGTTACAGGTGGAAGTTACATGATGGGAGACTGGGTTGCAGCAGAATATTTTGCGTCTTTCAAAATTTGTGAAGGTGAAAATATAAAAGATATTACTCCGAACGGTGACCATGGTCTGTACTTGACTTACGATGCTAAGCCTTCTCACATGGTTACAGTTGATAGTTTTTATATCTCAAAATATGAAGTTACTTTTAACCAGTTTGATAAATTCTGTTATGAAATGAAAGGGTACCTTCACTTTGACGGCTTTGAGGGAGATAGTGATTATCCGGCACAATCCTGGGGAAGAGGTCAACGACCTGCTATTTACGTTTCCTGGTTAGATGCTGTGAAATACTGTAACTGGTTAAGTAAAAAGGAAGGTTATCAACAGTGTTATACTATTTATGGTTATACAGTACTCTGTGATTTCACCAGGAACGGCTATCGTCTTCCCACCGAAGCAGAATGGGAATATGCCGCACGAGACGGAGGTGTGAATAACCTGTACAGTGGCTGTAATGATGATCAGGGTTCACTTTTTGTTGCTGGATCCTATACCGATAAATATACCACCATGTCGGAAGCAGAAGGATTATTCCCGACCCTGAGAAAATATGCCTGGTTAAATTTAACTTCGGGTTGGAAAGATAACGATGCTCCAAAGAATGATAATGGTCAGACTCATCCGGTAGGTGAGAAACGACCTAATGCCCTGGGATTATACGATATGTCAGGGAATGTTTGGGAATGGTGCTGGGACCTTTATGATCCCGGGTATTATCAATATTGTGTGGATAATGCCATCACAGATAATCCTAAGGGCCCCGACGAAAGTTTTGGTGGTTGGTTAAATAATTGTCATACTCTCCGGGGTGGCAGCTGGGGAAATTATCCTGTTTTCTTAAGGACAACCTTTAGATTCTTTAGTAAGAAACAATTCTACACTAATTATACCGATACATCATATTACTATTACAATTTCAGAACAGGATTCAGAGTGGTTCGGGATGCAGAATAAATAAGGATGATCAAGATATGATTAAATTTATTAAGAAAATATTTATCGGCCCGGGAATGGATAATCATGGTAATAAGGATTCTCCTATTAAGGAGAATTTCAGAATTCTGAAAGAAATTTGGAACGATAAGGAATCAGAGTCGTATGGGATAGAGAGAGTATTTAAATTATTCCTTAATCTGATTCAACTTGTATTCCCAACCATTTATATCAGGTTATTATTTAAAGGATTGAGAACTGGGAGCATAAGATTTATTATTGATGTTTATCTCATTTTAAAATTAGTTCTTCCGATTCTTGTCCTATACTTGTCGTGGTATAAATCAGTGACTGTGATTATTATCAATGTATATTTAATGCTGGAGACGGGTTTCACTATTCTGGGACTGATATTCTTATCTGAAAGCAAGTCTTCTAAAATATCTTATAAGCGGTCTATCCTAATTTTAATTATTAATTATCTTCAGGTTACACTGGGATTCTCATTGATTTATGCAGGTTATGATCTGCTAAATAAAAGATTAACTCCTTTTGAAGCAGTATATTACTCGTTTGTTACAATGACAACTCTGGGTTATGGAGATTATTTCCCGGTCTCGGATGCGGGAAAGCTAATGGTAATACTTCAATTGATAGTCTTTATTCTGTTTGTGGTTTTATTTATAAATTACTTTTCTCATAAATTAAATATTCGAAAAAAGGAGCTGGATTGATCATGAGGAAACTTAACCTGATAATTTTTTTAATAATTATAATTCTTGCTGTTAATGTTTGTGCTTCTGAAAATTCAATCCTGGACGGGTTCCGGGTTAAGCTTGGGATGAGACATCTCCTAACCCTGGACGGTCAGAGATACGGGGATCCGAATAGAGGTAAGGTTATCAATAATATTGAACCAGTTGCATTTGATCCGGAGGATTATATACAGTTATCCATGGGTATTGAATATTTATATCCAATCTCGGATTATTTTGAAGTTGGGTTGGGATACGAATATAATTCCATCATCCGGGCAACGAAAACTTATAAGAATAATGCCCTTACCCAGAATGGATGTAAGGAATTAGAGAAATTATATTATTCCAATAACCCGCTTTATCTGGTTTTAAAATATAATTTTGAACCTGTACCTGGGATTACTCCTTATTTAGTCGGTCGAGTGGGACTTTCCTATAATAAGCTTAACTATACCCATGCCTACTGGGATTATCTGGGTCCTTCCCCGGGCGATGGGCAAACTCTTCTATTATCTACAGTAGCACCCGTGGATGACCTGAAAGATTCTACTTATCTGGCTTTCGGGTTCGGGATTGAAGTGGGGGATCATGCTTACTTTGAAGGGATTTACAGTTATACTTCTCTGGATTTTTCTAATAACTATACTATGATTGTGTCATCACCCACATTCAAGGTGCATGAAAAATATGAGATGGATGTTCACCAGTTCCAGTTCTACTTCGGATATAAGATGGGAAAACAAAATCAGAAACCTACTAAAGAGTTTGTTGGTCAGCATTATAAAATTGAAGGATTTAATATCAGCCTGGGAGTTAATAGCCATTTAAGAAATGACGGAACCGCGATCCATAAACCCGGGTACAATAATGATTGGGGTGAAGAAGTTGAATCTATCCGTGATATTTCATTTGTCCCGGAAAACGCTATTCTTCCGAATATTAACCTGGAATATATCTTCAGACTGACCGGGGATATTGGAGTCGGAATAGGGGTAATGTACGAATCAATCAGTGAGTATCAACTTGAAAAGAATTATTTCTTCAGCACTTCAGACCAGATAGATTATTTAACAGATTTTACTATGATAGTTCCGTATGCTGTATTAAAATGGAGATTCTTCCCGGGAAAAACACCATCCCCATATATAATAGGGAGACTGGGGTATTCCATAAATTCCTATGACTATTATAAGATCCAGGGCGGGATTGACAAGGAACGTGGCGGAGCAAAGGATATTAAGAACGGAACTTACTTTGGTTTAGGTTTCGGAATGATGTTCAGTCAGCACCTGTTCGCAGAAATGGTATATGGCAAGACCAGAACAGCATGGGACGTAAAATACGACGATGAAGTTTTTCCCGGGGTGATTTATTCCTTTGTTGAGGGGTGGGAAGTGGATATTAAATTGTTTCAATTAAATATTGGTTATAAATTCTAATCGCGAAATAATGTTGATTTTTATGAAAAGTTATATTATGATTTTTTTAAGTTTTTTCATATCAATTTAAAAGGAAGTGTGAAAAGTAATATGAAAGAATATGAAAAATAAAACAGCCCCAAAAGTAGATATACAAAGAAGTTCTTTTCTTACTTACATAGTTTTCGAATTTCATTTATAAGAAGATTTAATATAAATTCGTTCTTTGATATATTTTATGAAGAGCACATACAGCTTCGCTGTTGATAACAGAAAGCAGAGAACAGAGAACAGTCGTTTTATAGACTATAGAGAGTAGAAAAACTTTTAACCACTGAACACACTGATCACACTGCAAAGATTTAACTGAGATTTGAATCGAAGATTCAGAAAAACATGATTATATGGGATAAGAAAAAGAATATAAACACCTATTTGAATTTAATCATAAGTTCAA
>DAOVMD010000340.1 GCA_030630935.1 Candidatus Mcinerneyibacteriota bacterium
ATTTAGTAACCCCTGTTTTTTTTATTTTCTTAATAATTTTTGCCGGTACACCGCCAACTATTGTATATGGAGATACATCTTTTGTGACAGCACTATTAGGACCAACAACTGAATGATGCCCAATTGTTATTCCAGGATATATAGTGCAATTACAGCCAATGTAAACATTATCTTCAATTATAATCGGTGCTGTTGGTCTGTATTTATCTCTTGAAGAATCATTAAGGGGAATACTATTCATACACATTTGAACCGAAGAATGACACCACAATCCTGTTGAAGGGCCTGCTATATGGACAAAATCACCGATAATAATGTCATCACTAGTATCCAAAATATTATTAACCCCAATATAGCATTCCTTCCCAATTTTAATCTTTCCTTTTTTCGTACCTACAATTTTAACACCAGACTCTATCTGTGAATTAATTCCAATACTAATCTTCCTAATAGAACAATAAGCTCCTAACGAAACATTATCTCCGATAGTAACATCTGATCCAATTCTACAATACTCTCCGAATTTAATATTATTTCCACAGATTGCTTTCCTGCTAACCAAAGCACCTTTTGAAAACTTACAAGTAGAATTTTTAATTTTAACATAAAGTTTAATCAGATATCTTTTGGTTCTATTTAACAATTCTATTAATCCTTCTTAATATTTTATAACTCAAACTAGTTTTATTATAGATCGGGTATCTATATATATTTGAAGAAATACCGATTTTAAATCTATACAGTGAAGGTAATTTTTCTTTATTTAAATTACATAGGTCATAATATTTAAAACCATTCTGTTTAGCCCATTTAATCCCTTCCCACTGCAACAATTCTCCCTGCCCCACACTTTTAAAATCATTAACAGAAGCACCTTTATAGTAATGAAAGATATTTTTATTACCTATAAGAAAATTTCCCGAACACACTCTATCATTAAATAATGCTAATAGTAATATGGCTTGTTTTTTTTGCGAATAATGTCTAAAAAGTTCCCTATAAAAATATAAATCCAAATGATAACAAAGTCTTGAATGAAGTTCTTCCAATAATGGTCTATAAAGTTCAAATCCATCCAATGTATCGAATTTAATTATCTTGATATTATTTTTAATGGCTTTTCTTATCATGTTTCTTCTTTTAGAGTTAATCACTTTATTAAAAATATCTTCTTCAGATAATGAAAGATCCACCATACAAGTTTCACCAACTAAAGGGAGATAATTTTCTTTTTCATTAGTAATTGGCATTCCTGCATATGAAACTCTTTCAATAAACTTTGGTTTAATTTGTCTTAAAGAAACAGAGTAGTCACCAATAAATCCTCCATATGGCACATCAGCTAACGGCTTAAATGAAATATATTTACAACCCGAGTTGCAACTAACATGAACAGGACAAATTACTTTAAATTTATCTACAGAATCAACCGAATAATAAAAATCAGTTTTATGATATTTTTGAATCAACTTGTTAAAAAAGGGTTCATGAAACACAGTTCCGCCATTAATATTAATGAAATTTAATATTTTCCCTTCATTACTTAGATTTACATATAATTTCTTTAATTTATGCATTATTATATATTTCTATTTTGTAAAAAAATTTTTGATAGACTCAATCACAAAATCTAACTCTTCTTCAGCCAAACCAGGATAAAGAGGTAAAGTAATTAATTTCTTCCAGATACCTTCTGTGATTGGTAATTTTCTATAATATGGCTTATACATATCATATAAATGGTTGGGATAATAATGAACACCAGTTGTAATCCCTTTATCCATAAGATAATTTTTTAACTCATCCCTTTTCTCAGTTTTGATAACAAAATTATGACAAGCTGGGAACATATAGTCTTTTTTGGTCGGACATTTTATTTCTTTTATTTCTGCTAATTGTTCTCGATAATAATCAGACCATTTCCTGCGAATATCATTCATCCAATCAAGTTTTTCCAATTGAGCCAAACCGATAGCAGCCATAATATCATTCATATGATATTTAAAACCCAATTCAACAACATCATAAAACCAAGAATAACTTTTCTCTGACCCCCTGGCAAATGTATCCTTTGAAATACCGACCCATCTTAATTTTTTTGATCGTTCAAACCATTCTTCATTATTTGTAGTTAACATACCACCATCACCGGTTGAAAGATTTTTTACCGCTTGAAAGCTGAAAATCCCAAAATCTCCCATAGAACCTAACATCTTATCTTTATATTTCCCACCAGAGGCATGAGAACTATCTTCAATTAAATAAATGTTATACTTATTTGCAATATCTATGATTTTTTCCATATTGCAAGCATAACCGCCAAAATGAACAATTACAATCGCTTTTGTTTTGGTAGTAATAAGTGCTTCGATTTTATCAGGATCAATATTTAGATTATCTTCTTCGATATCACAAAAAACCGGAATCCCACCATTATATAATATTGCATGATTTGTGGAAACAAAGGTCATTGAAGGAGTAATCACTTCGTAACCTTCGATATCAAGACATTTAAAAGCTAAATGTAAAGCTGCAGTTGCTGAGTTCAATCCAATCCCGTATTTACAACCAATATAATGAGAGAATTTTTCTTCGAACTCTTTTGTTTTGGGTCCTAGTCCCCACCAACCAGAATTAATAACATCTTTTAAATATTCAATCTCTTTTCCATCTGTATATGGTCTGAATACTGGTATCATTTATACTCCCGATAATAAAAATCTTTATTAATATCTCTTAGCCTTCCATAGTTTAAATCTTTTTCAGAAACCACAGGATTTATCATCGGCCAATTAATGCCGATATCTGGATCATTGAAAATAATTCCTCTTTCATTGTGCGGTGAATAGTGGGCTGTACATTTATAATGCATAATTGTGTCGTTCTCTAAGGTACAAAAACCATGTGCAAATCCAGATGGTATCCAAAATTGTTTGTTGTTAACGCTTGAAAGTTCAACAGCTGCATATTTTCCGAATGTCGGTGATCCAAAGCGAATATCAACAGCGTAATCCATAACTCGTCCTTTAACAACACGAACCAATTTGCCCTGAGCAAACTCACCCACCTGGTAATGAAATCCACGTACTACTCCCCTTTGCGAAGAGGATTGATTATCTTGAACAAATTTTTTTTTTATCCCAATTACAGCATATTTCTGTTCGTTGTAAGATTCAAAGAAATAGCCCCGTTCATCATAATAAACATCCGGTTCAATAATTAATAAGCTGTCTATTTCAGTTTTATAAACTTTCATTTGTTACCATACACATCATTATAATAATTTCTATATTCACCAGAAACAATTTTTTCTAACCAATTTCTATTTTTAAGATACCACTCAACAGTTTTTTCCAACCCTTTTTTAAAACTCACAGATTGATTCCAACCAAGTTCAGATTTAATTTTATCACAATTGATGGCATATCTGCGATCATGACCCGCTCTATCTTTAACAAACGTAATCAATTTCTTGTAATAATCTTTCTCTTTATCTGTTTGTCTGGCTACCTCTTTACATAGTACACTGAGAATATCAATATTTGTCCATTCATTATCACCACCAATGTTATAAGTTTCTCCTCGTGTACCATTCTTTACGATTTCCCAAATTCCTATACAATGATCTTCTACATAAAGCCAATCGCGAACATTTTTCCCATCACCATAAACAGGAAGATCTTTTTCCTCCAGCATGTTATTGATCATTAATGGGATAAGTTTTTCTGGGAACTGATAGGGACCATAATTATTGCTGCAATTTGAGATTGTCACAGGTATTTTATACGTATGATGATAAGCCTTCACAAGATGATCCGAAGAAGCTTTGGAAGCAGAATACGGGCTGCGAGGTTTATAGGAAGTTGTTTCGTAAAAATAACCCGTATCTCCCAGACTGCCATAAACTTCATCAGTGGAAATATGGTGAAATAAAACATTTTTTTTATTTCCCCATTTTTTTCGAGCAATTTCCAATAAATTAAATGTTCCGATAATATTAGTTTGTATAAATTCTGCAGGTCCCAGAATTGAACGGTCAACATGAGATTCGGCGGCAAAAT
>DAOVMD010000253.1 GCA_030630935.1 Candidatus Mcinerneyibacteriota bacterium
GTCAATAAAAGATTACTCGGTAACTCCTTCGCAAGTGCTTGAATCTCCTTCGATGTTAATACTTCAACACCAAATGTAAAAAATACACCTAAAGAAATCAGCTCCCTGAAAATATTTATAGGTCCGGAATACCAGTGAATTATAACTCTCTCCAAATTGTATTTCTTCAATAAGGAAAGAACTTCCTTCTCTGCTCCCTTTGTATGTATGGTTATTATCTTTTGCTGATCCTGTGCAGATTGAAGAAAAAACTCAAATATCTTCTTCTGCGCAGCATACTCTGAAGAATCTTTTACAAAATGAAAATCAAGCCCTACTTCACCTATCATTTTACTCGAGCGTATACAATTCCTGAGAGGGTTTAGGTCACTGGCATACTCCGGTGCATTCCAGGGATGAATTCCAAATGTCGGAATAATATATTCACTAAATTCCGATAATATCATATTCTCCTGATACGAAGGGATATCCATTGAATTGGAAATCGTAAATATCTTATTCTCATCAATCTGGGATATGATCTTACGGCGGTTGCCCTTATACATATCCAAGTGTGCATGTGCATCAATAAACATTATATATCCTTACCTTATAATATTATATTAGCATATTGAGAGAATATTTTCAAGTTTTTTTTTTAAGAAGGATCGTTAAATTGTTAAAGTGTTAAAAACAAGTTTAAATATTAAATACATGGAGATAGTTAAATGGTTCACGTGTTTTATAAAAGCATGCTTTGCATGTGTTTAAATGTGTCTCGAGCAAAGCGAAACTCCCATAAACCCTTGACTTTTTCAATTAAACATGCTATAATTACTTCGGAATATGAAATATTTTATTTCTTAATATTTCATATTACCAAGGTTCTGAATTTGTTATTTTAAAGGAGATGTTTAATGAAAAAGATACCAAAAAGAATACAGGCCCTTGAAAGGTTACTCAGGGAGATTAACTGGAGTATAACAATCAAGGGTAGGGAGATATTAAAAAAGTTTAATTCATCGAAATCTCAACTTCAATGCCTATCAACTCTTTATTTCTTTAACTCCAGTAATGATAAGCAAGAGATGACGATGGGTGAGCTTGCTAAAAGTACAGATATGTCTTTCAGTGCAATGACAGGATTAGTTGACAGGCTTATAAAAAACAAATTAATACGAAGGAGACGTTCAAATACTGATCGACGTAAGGTAATAATTGATTTATCGAAGCGTGGGACTTCTTTAATTAAAGAGATAATAAATGAAAGACAGAGTTATCTTCATTTTCTTTCTAAAAAGTTAAAGGTTTCTGAATTAAGTTCAACTCTTGAAACATTAAAACAATTATCTATTGAAATAAAAAAAGGTTAACATGTTGGAATTCCTTAGAATATTATACATAATTCTTTTTTCGGGGACTGTTATTTTTTTAATTTCCCGAAAGAAATTTCCTGTAGGGATTACGATTTTATTTATCTCGATTGGGATATTAGTTTACCTTGCAGTGCCTTTAGATATTATTCGAAAAATTCTATTTCAAACTTTTCAAAACTATTTAATGTATAAATTAATGGTTGTAATATTTCTTATTCTCTTTTTCAGTAAGTTATTGAAAGAGATTGGATTATTAGATGAAGCAGTATTCGTTCTGGAGAAATCATTCAATAATAAATCAAAGATTCTCCCTGTTTTTCCTGCGTTAATCGGTTTACTACCGATGCCTGGCGGGGCAATGTTTTCAGCACCGATGGTAAGATCAATCACGAATAATATGGAGATTAGAAATGAGGATAAGACCTTTATCAATTACTGGTTCCGGCATATGTGGGAACCGATTCTTCCTCTTTATCCCGGGTTCATTCTCCAATTAGAGTTAGTAATTGCGGTTACTAATCATTCTAATGCAATTTTACGAATTCTTTTATGGCAGCTTCCAATAACCATTTTAATATTTCTGGGCGGATATATTTTCAAGTTAAGGTCTTTCTCAAAAAAGCAATCGAATAATAACACATTAAATTTAAAGAATATTTATTCTCTTTTAAAGAAGATCTGGTCGATTCTTTTATTAATATTTCTTGTTATATTTTTTAATCGTATTGACTTCGCACTTTTAATTGCATGTGTAACAATTCTTACAGCATTAATATATTTCAAGAAACTTTCAACTGAGTTAATATTTAAAATTTTAAAAGACTCCCTTTCAGTTATGATAGTAGTATTGATATTCGCAGTATTTTTCTTTCAGAGTACAATGGAAGGAACAGGTGTTCTCAATGAGATTTCATTTTTTTTAAGTAATTCCGGAATCCCAATTGCGATAGTAATATTTGTGATCCCTTTAATTATAGGAGTTTTATCAGGATTAACCATTACATTTATTGCTATTACATTTCCCTTAATTATTCCTTTGATTTCAACACCTGAGTTTAGTTATAATTTAATTGCCCTCGCTTTTCTAGGGGGATATTTTGGAGTTTTATTATCACCTGTTCATCTATGTTTAGTTCTTACAAACGAGTATTTCGAGAGTCATTTAAATAAAGTATATTTTTTACTTTTTAAATCCATGCTATTAGCAGGGATATATGGAATATTTTTAAGTTTAATTTAATAACCAAGGAGTCTAAAATGTCAAAAGTAAAAGGTGGCACAATAAAGTCGAGAATAAACTTTATTAAGGAGACCTACGGGCAAAAGGGTTTAGATTTATTATTAAATTCATTACCCGTAGAAGATCAGGGAATTTTAAGTGGAATACTTTTATATTCGTCCTGGTATCCATTTGAACTTTATGAAAGACTTGATAATGCAATTAAAGAGAAGTTAGCACCTGTTGATAAACATATCTATGAGAAGATGGGTGCATTTTCTGCAAGAACACATTTAAGTACTATCTATAAATCGTATCTAAAAGAAAATAACCCAATGGCGTTCTGTAAAATCTTTCATAATATCTTTAAAAGTTATTATGATTCAGGTCGAGTTGAAATGGAAGAGCTGTCCCCACATGCAGTAATCTTCCGAATTTATGATTTTGCAAGTCCTTCACGTCAGGATTGTGAGAGTAATATTGGTTATATTAGAGAAGGACTAACAATTTGCGGTGCAAAAAATCCCAAAGTGCTTGAATCAAAGTGTAGAGTAAAAGGTGCTGATTATTGTGAAATCTCAATCCCTTGGGAGCCGAATGAAGAAATTTAAAGCACAAATTTCTGAATATATATCACATATTAAATTATTTAAAAAAAACGCACGGATTTATCTTTATTCAGGTTTTCTAATTGGAATTAGTTTTTCGGGATTCAGATTATTATATAATTTATTTTTAAAGGAGCTTAATTTTTCTGAAGAGATAATGGGGAAACGATTAGCAATATTTTCGTTAGGTTCATTAGTAATTGCCATACCTGCTACATTGTCAGCAAAGAAAAATAAATTCAGTACAATTTATATGATATCCTTAGCAATCCTTTTTCTTTCCTGGTTATCACAAGCATTTTTTACTAATTTAATCCCATTATTCTCAGCATCATTAATAGGGGGGATGTTCATGACATATTATTCAGTTGCAGTTGCTCCATTTATAATGAGAAACTCCACAGATAAAGAAAGAACACATCTATTTAGTTTTAATTTTGCAATTATGCTTTTATCAGGTGTTGTTGGCAGCATTATTGCCGGGTTCCTCCCTGATATTTGTGCAAACTTTACTGATTCAAAAATAGAAACCCTGAGAATGTCGCTTGTAGTGATATCCGGAGTTTCATTATTAGCATTTTTACTTATCCCAAAAATAAAAGAATTAAATAGAGTTCATGAAAAAGACATTCGACTCGCGGATATTTTTAAAATTAAGAACCCCTTACTTTTATTTAAAATTACACTTCCCGCATTTATAGTTGGTATGGGAGCCGGAATGATTATTCCATTTATGAATTTATACTTTAAGGATAGAATAAAGCTGGAGATTAATCAGATTGGAATTATCTTCTCTATCACTCAACTTTTCATGTTCCTGGGAATCTTACTTGGTCCGCCATTAGCAAAGAAATTCGGGAAGATTAGAACAGTCGTGATCACACAATTTCTATCTATTCCATTTATGTTAATATTAGCATTTTTTAATCAGTATTTTCTAGTTGCACTTGCATTTTTTATGAGAGCTGCTTTTATGAATATGGCTCAACCTCTTACTACAGCTTTTGCAATGGAATTAGTTCCAAAAAATGAACAGGAAATAACCAACAGTACTTTAATGGTTGCCTGGACTTTCTCATTGGCGATTAGTACTGCAATCGGGGGAAAGTTAATAGCTACATCAGGCTTTACAATACCGCTGATTATTGCATCAGGATTATATGTTTTATCAAGTATGTTTTATTTCTTATTCTTTTTTAAAACTGAAAAAATTACTCGGGTGGTCGAATGCTCTGGAAATTAATTTTAGCTTTTACAGTTATCCCTATAATCGAATTATATATTCTTCTAATGCTGGCGGATTTAATAGGACCGCACATCACTATCCTGATAATCATTCTTACCGGGATAACCGGCGGGATATTAACAAAAGCACAAGGTCTCAATACAATCAAAAAGATAAAAACACAATTAGCAGAAGGAGATGTTCCAACAGATGAATTATTAAATGGATTATTAATTTTATCAGGGGGATTGTTATTATTAACACCTGGGATATTAACAGACCTAACTGGGTTCACCTTGTTGATACCTTTTACAAGAACACCAATAAGGAATTTTCTTAAAAAGAAATTTAAGAAAATTATAGAAAAGAATACAATTACATTTAATCAGTAGTTGTCAGTGGCAAATAAAAAAGGACACCATTTCTATGTTATATTAATATTTTGGTTCTTCTCCAAAAAAGTTGGTAAAATAACAAGAAGAGCTATATATAATGAAAAAGAAAGATAAAAACAAAAAAAATAAACAAACTCGCTTCGCTCAAACTTTTTTATTTGACATGGAACTGAAGAGAACTAACGAGAACTTAAAAAAAACAAAGAGAAAAACAAAGAAAGATAATTAACCATAAAGAGCATGAAGAAAAAACAAAAAAAAAGAAATCTTTTTAACAGGGACTTTTACGAGACTTATAAGTGATAATTAAAAACGACTGAGTGTCATTATTTAACATCTGAAAGGATCACCAAACGATAGAAACACAGGTTTATCAATTAATAATTATCAA
>DAOVMD010000105.1 GCA_030630935.1 Candidatus Mcinerneyibacteriota bacterium
ATACATATCGCTATTGCCAATGCAACAAAAAAAACTTTGGATTTCATAATAAAACCTCTCTTATTTGAATACGGTACTGTGAAAAGTTTATTCACAGAAACCTGTTATTTATCCTTAATTAAAATTTAAAAACATTATAACCAAAAATCAAACAAAAGTCAAGGTGTATTTCACAAGAGTTTTCGCACACTTGAACATTTTTAACACTTGAACAATTGAACCATAGACGTGCCATGGCACGTCTCTACAATAACTTTTGAACTTGTTTTAACACTTGAACTATTTAACCATAGACATGCCATGGCATGTCTATACAATAACTTTTGAACTTGTTCAACATTTGAACTATTGAACACTTAAACTCTTTTGATTTTTTTAATTCTTGACTATATATATAAATTATGATATAATTAAAATTTGATAAAAAGGTATTAATTATTATGAAAACAGCGACTCAACTACGAAAGGAATTCATAGATTTCTTTAAAGAATTAGATCATCATTACATTCCGTCTTCATCACTATTACCAATTGATGATCCAACTTTGTTGTTTACAAATGCAGGTATGAATCAGTTCAAGGAGATTTTCCTTGGTTACAAGAAACCTGAATTTTCGCGTGTCGTTAATTATCAGAGATGTTTAAGAGCCGGCGGCAAGCATAATGACCTTGATGAAGTTGGGCACGATACATATCATCATACATTATTTGAAATGTTAGGAAATTGGTCTTTTGGTGATTATTATAAGAAGGAAACAATCGTCTGGGCATGGAAGCTTATAACTGAAGTTTGGAAAATTCCCAAGTCCAGGTTATATGCAACAGTCTATACTACGGATGATGAAGCGTTTGAAATCTGGGAGAAATTCACAGATGTCGGTTCAGACCGGATATTCAGATTTGGCAAGAAATATAATTTTTGGGAGATGGGCGAGACTGGTCCCTGCGGTCCTGCTTCAGAGTTACATATTGATACTACAGAGGATAATACGGGTTCTCCTGATTTAATCAATGCGGATACAAATGACTTGATAGAATTGTGGAACCTAGTTTTCATTCAATATAACAACAAAGGCAATAATAACCTTGAGGATTTACCAAACTTCCACGTTGATACAGGGATGGGATTGGAGCGGTTATCTGCGATCATGAATGGTTATAGGAGTAACTATCAAACCGATTTATTTCAGGGAATTATAAAAGATGTGGCTGGTACACTTGGAATAGGTTATGGAGATTCTCCGGTAACTGATGCATCATTAAATGTTATTGCTGATCATTTAAGAGCTCTGGTATTTTCAATTGCTGACGGGGTTTTACCATCGAATGAAGGTCGAGGTTATGTTTTACGCAGAATCTTACGACGTGGTGTCAGGCATGTTAAGAAGTTAAATTTCAATGAACCCTTTATTTACAAATTTGTTCCCACCATTGTAAAATTAATGGGTCAAGCATATCCTGAGATCAATGAGAAACGTGATTTTATAATTCACACTATTTATTCAGAAGAAGAGAATTTCTTGAAGACACTTGACAATGGACTTCGGATTTTGGAAGAGAAATTAAGTAAATTAAAATCAGATAATAAAAACCTTCTTTCAGGTGAAGACGTATTTTATCTATACGATACATTTGGATTCCCTGCGGACCTTACGGGAATAATCTGTGAAGAGAAAGGGTTTAAAGTAGATATCGAAAAATTTAAAACCACGATGAAAAAAAGACAAAGCGAAACCCGTTCAAAAAGAGCTAAAGCAAGCTCAGGAATAATAGAACAGTTAAAGGGTTTATCTCCGACAGAATTTTTAGGTTATGATAAACTAATTGCAGACGGTAAGGTTCTCCTTATCCTTGATGAGTCGGGGAACCCGATTAAAAAAATTACATCGGCAAAAAAGGGTTGGCTAATTACCGATAAAACAAGTTTCTATGGTGAGAAAGGCGGTCAGGTTGGAGATATAGGTTCAATCCTGAGACCCGATTTTACATTTGAAGTCAGTGCGGTAAAAAATTATAATGATATTATTGTTCATTTTGGAAAAGTTAAAGCTGGTGAATTGAATGTAGGAGATCAAGTTAAATTAGCTGTAAATAAAGAATATAGAAACGGTATTATCCGTAATCATACTGCTACTCATTTACTCCATTCCGGATTAAGGAAAATTTTGGGAGGCCATGTGAAGCAATCAGGATCATTAGTTGAATCTGAAAAGTTACGATTTGATTTTAATCATTTTGAAGGATTGTCAATCGAACAACTTGAAGAGGTTGAGAAATTTGTTCAGAATGAAATCTTGAAAGATAAAATTGTTGAGACCAAAGTTCTTTCCTTTGATGAAGCTAAAGCTGCCGGGGCTCTTGCATTATTCACAGAAAAATATTCATCTGAAGTTCGAACCATCAGGATAGGTGATGCAAGTTTTGAACTTTGCGGAGGAACACATTGTTCTCGAACCGGAGAGATTGGGCTCTTTAAAATTATCAATGAATTCTCTATCTCTGCGGGAGTTAGAAGAATCGAAGCTATCACAGGAATCGCAGCATTGGTGGATTACCAGGATTTATTCAAATCAAGGAAAATTCTGGATGAGATATTAAAAAGCAGTGGTCGAAACCCGGTTGAAGAAGTTATGAAGCTGCAGATGGAGATTAAAGAACTTAATGAAAAATTAAAGAAATTTCAAAATAAAAAATCCAGTAGTTTAGCTGATGAAATAAGTGATCAAATAGAGAAAGTAAATGCTATTCCGATTCTTATAAAGGAACTTGATTTGAAGAAGAAAGAACTTGGTCAGGTTATGGATAATCTAAAAGCGAAAATTAAAAATGGAATAATAATTTTATATACAGGCAAACCAAAACCTTTCTTTACGGTTGGGATTTCCGGTGATTTAATAAATTCCTTTAGTGCAGCAGAACTACTTAATATCATTATAAAACCGATGAATGGTCGAGGCGGTGGGCGTAAAGACTTTGCCCAGGGTGGTGCACAGGATTTCTCAAAATTAACAATAGGGTTAAATGATCTCAGAACTTTTATTAAAAAAATTAAAAGGTAAATTATGTTAAAAACGATCTCTATTCTTTCAATATGTTTTCTTGGTTTAATTTTAATATTTTCGGGGTGTAATAGTCCTGAGAAAGTTGATGATTGGCAGGTTCTCGAAAAGGATGCAGATGCCTTGGTTAAGGCCAAAGATTTAGAAAATGGATTAATAAAAATGAAGAGGGTCCTGCATCTTGCACCGAAGGAAGAGAGGAATCGGATATACTTGAAAGTTCATGAGCTTGAGTTTCAATATAAGATCCAGGTTGCTGAGGATTATATTATTAAAGAGAAATATACAGAAGCATTTTTATTTGCCCGGGATTATCTTACAACTGGAGAATTTAAAAAAGCCATTGCATTTTTTGATTTAATTAAGCAGAATCGCCCTGAATATGACAATGGAATTGTTTACTTTTCACTTGTAAAAGCTTACCAGAATTTAGGTGATCTTGATACTGCTTTTGAAATTTGGGAAGAGGGAAGGAAGAAAGGTTGGGGGTTCTTCACAAATATGAAAAAATCAAGGTTCCTTCAATTAAAGGCAAAACTATATATTCAAAAGGAAGAATACCAGTTTGTTAAAGCTATAATTGATGAAACTGACCAGTACCATAAACTTGCTGAGAATTATTACCTGGTCGGATTTTCTGAGTCAAAATTGGGAAATACTGAGACGGCAAAAAAATACCTACTTAAATCTCTTACCATAAAACCCGGATATAAAGACTCGCAGAACCTGCTCTTTAAAATTATACCATTCTCTAAGTTTGATAAGAAATTACTGATTATTTGCGGAATAACCTGGGATGTTGAACAAAACCTTAATGGTGGAATTAAAAAATTCAAAGCAGGTAAATTTGAATTATCACATCAGGACTTCGAGATTATGTTAAATAAAAACCCTCAATCGGAACACTTGTTCTTTAACTGGGCAAATGAATTGAAAGAGAATCTTGAGAATGAACTTAAAAATGCTAACTTAAAAAAATCTATAAAGAATAAAAATCTATTAATGATCGCAAATATACTTCATTATATAATAGGGGACGGTGTAAATGCAAAAATAAATTACCTATCCGTTTTAAAAAGTGATAATAAAAATTTCAATGCATATTTAAATTATGGGATCATTCTTCAGAAAGAAAATAAAATTGAAACAGCATTTGAAAATTTAAAGAAGGCAGTACAATTAAATCCTAAATCGGGAAGAGCTAATTTCTTTCTCGGGATAAATTATTTAAGAATTGGAAATTTAGAGAGTGCTTTTCCTTACTTGAGTACTGCGTTAAAACTTTCTCCGGATTTTTCTAATAAATACTTTACAAAATTAATTTTCAACGAATTACCTTCTTTCGTTCCATATGATAAAAAGGACATTGAAGTTTTGAAAAAATATGAATTATTTTTCAAGAATGATAAAATTTATAGTGAAGACTTTAAGCAACTTGTAAAGAAACTTGATAGATTCAAGTAGGAGGAGTAATGAAACAAGTAAAAGTCTATTCCTTAGCATTAGATTCTTTTACAAAAGCTCCGATTGTTTTGTTAACTGATTTAGATGAAAAGACCTGCTTACCTATTTGGATAGGGATATTTGAAGCGAACTCTATCATGATTGCATTAAATAAAATTAAAGTGCCCCGACCGCTTACTCACGACCTTGCAGTTAATTTAATTAATAAGTTAGAGGGGCAATTAGAATTAATTATTATCTCCGGATTAAAAGAAGGGATTTATTTTGCTGAACTGAATATAAAAGTGAAGGATGAACTTATTAAGATTGATGCACGACCATCAGATTCCATTGCTATTGCAGTAAGACTTGATGTCCCAATATTTGTTAATGAGACTCTTATTGAATTGATGGTTAATCTTGAAGAATTTAAATCGAAAATTGTTGATGAACATCTCAAGACAATTCTGGATAATTTACGAGAAGATGATTTCGGGAAATATAAAATGTGATCATATATTATGATTGAAATTGAAAAAGAAATTCAATATGTCAAAGGTGTAGGTCCACATAAAGCAAAACTGATTTCAAAGCTGGATATAAAAACAATTAAGGATATTTTATTTTATTTTCCGAAACGGTATGAAGATCGTCGATCAATTGGTAAGATTGTTGACCTTAACATAAATGAGTATAATATCATACTTGGAACAGTTCATTCCGGGAGTAATACCCGGTCAGGAAGATTTACACCAAGGTATGAGCTTCTTGTTGGAGATGGAAGCGGATTCATAAAGTGTGTTTGGTACAACCAGAATTTCTTAAAACGAGTCTTTAAAAAAGGCCAGAGGGTTCTTCTGGCAGGAAAGCTAAAGTTGAAATATCGTGATATGTTCTTTGAAAATCCGGAGTATGAGATAATTGATAAGGATGATGATGAATATCTTCATATTGGTAGAATTACTCCCATTTACTCCTTAACAGCCGGTGTTACACCAAAGCTTTTCAGGAGACTTGTACATAATGTTATCAAAGAATTTGTTGAAGGTGTTACTGAGTATTTTCCCGGAAAGTTTTTAAAGGAAAACGATTTGATAAATCTCCGTGATGCAATAAGAAATATTCATTTTCCACCAAATGATATTTATTTTTTCAGTTTGCTCAGAGCTCGAACAAAGTCACAGAAAAGAATGATTTTTGACGAGTTCTTTTTTGTTCAACTTGGTCTTGCAATTTTAAAGAAAAACAAAATTAAGATTAAGAAGACAAAAAAATTTAATAAAAAGGGTAAGCAGCTGAAAGAGTTAAGAGCAAATTTACCATTTACTTTAACTTCTGCACAGGAGCATGTTATTCAAGAGATATTTGATGATATGTTAAATTCAACACCTATGAACAGGCTGCTCCAGGGAGATGTTGGTTCAGGCAAGACAGTTGTTGCTGTTTTTACATGTGTATTAGCAATCCAGAGCGGATACCAGGTTGCCTTCATGGCTCCAACTGAGATTTTGGCATCACAGCATCTGAAAACTATTACAGAATTATGCGAACCTCTTGGAATAAAAGTTCTTTCTCTTGAAGGCGGATTAACAGGAAAGAAACGTGATAAGTATCTTGAGAAAATTTCTTCAGGGGCTTATAATTTAATAATTGGTACTCACTCTTTAATTCAGGAAGATGTTAAGTTTAATAATCTCGGCCTGATTATAATTGATGAACAGCATAGGTTTGGAGTTATTCAACGGCTTAATCTGATGGATAAGAGTAATTATCCTGAAGTAATTGTTATGACTGCTACTCCGATACCAAGATCTTATGCATTGGTTGTTTATGGTGATATGGATTATTCTGTTCTTGATGAACTGCCTCCGGGTAGACCCGAAACGAAAACGTATGTTAGAGATAGTAATGCCCTGGATAAAATTTATAAATTTATTAAAGAACATATAAAAGAAGGTGAACAGGCATTCTTCGTTTATCCGCTTGTGGATGAATCGGAGAAATTAAAACTTAAAGATGCAACAAATATGTTTCAATATCTCAGTGAAAAGGTATTCAAGGATTTCAAACTTGGTCTCATACATGGTAAGATGAAGAAGGAAGAGAAAGATGAAATCATGGCACAATTTAAATCAAAAGAATTAGATATTCTAATCTCTACAACTGTAATAGAAGTTGGGATAGATATTCCCAATGCAACCATTATGTTAATTGAACATGCCGAGAGATTCGGTCTTGCTCAACTGCATCAACTGCGCGGTCGGATTGGTCGTGGTTACAAGAAATCTTATTGTATTTTGGTTCAGCATAAAAGAGGGACTGAAGATGCACAACAGCGTTTAAAAGCAATGGAAGAAACTCATGACGGTTTCAAAATCGCAGAGATAGATCTTGAAATCAGGGGACCCGGGGAATATTCCGGGATTAAACAATCAGGGCATCCTGTATTTACAATTGCAAATCTGATTAGAGATTTTAATTTATTAAAAAAAGCAAGAAAAGCAGCATTTAAAATGGTGAACGAAGATGATTTCTTTTCTAATAAGGACTATGCCGGAATCAGGAAGGAACTTCGTAACCGATGGACTGATAATGCATTTCTTGTGAATGTGGTATAATTATGTTACAAATTTCATCAGGGACATTGAAAGGCCGGAAAATTAAGGTAATGAAATCAAATCAAACCAGGCCTGTCACATCAAGATTTAAAGAATTATTTTTTAATGTAATCTCAGATACTTTTATCGGAAAGAATATTCTTGACCTCTATGCAGGAACAGGGGTCATTGGCCTTGAAGCAATTTCCAGGGGAGCAAATAAATGTATATTTGTTGAGAAATCAAAATATGCAGTTCAACTTTTATATGAGAATACTAAGCGGATGGGGTTAAATGATAAAGTGAAAATATTCAGGAAAGATGTCAGTATCTTTTTAAAAAAGAACATTTCTGACCTTGAGTTCGAAATTATATTTGCTGATCCCCCATATCAGAATTTTAATTATTTAAAATTGCTTGGAGAATTAAGGACGAGCAGTTTAGTTTTATCACCTTCCGGAAAATTGATTTTAAAAGTTCATAAGAAACAGTTGGAAATAATAAATCAGGAATTCAAATTCAGAAGTTACGGGTCTGGAGATGTTAATTTACTATTAATTGAATCAGGAGAATTAAATGAAAAGTAACATTGGAATCTATCCGGGGAGCTTTGATCCTATTACAGATGGGCATATTGATATTATTAATAGGGCAACAAAAATATTTAATAAAGTGATAATTGCAGTCTTAAAAAATCCCGGTAAATCCTTTACATTTTCTGTTGAGGAGAGGGTTGATATGATTAAAGATACATTCAAGGATTATGATAATATTGAAGTTGAGAGCTTTGATGGCCTGTTAATCGATTATTTAAAAAGGAAAAATGGCCGTGCTGTAATCAGAGGTTTAAGGATGATTTCTGATTTTGAGAATGAATTTCAAATGGCATTGATAAATAGAAAGATGTCTTCTGAATTTGAAACTGTATTCCTTATGACTTCTGAAGAGTATTCATTCTTAAGTTCAAGTATTGTAAAAGAGATTTATTTCCTCGGTGGGGATATTAGTAAGTTTGTTCCGGGGATTGTGTTAGAAAAGATTAAAAACAAGAAGGCAATAAAAAAATGAAAACAAAATTAATCTTTCTTATAATTTTAATAGTATCAATATCCGTATTTTTAACATCATGCAGTAATCAGGACGATATTAAAAAGGAAGAAGATGTAATAATTGATTTAATGGGCGGACCGGATCCGGAGGAATATCAAAATTTACTTAAATTAGGTAATTATTATTTTGTTCAAGGCAATCTGAAAAAGGCAAAGGATTATTATCGAAAGGCAGTTAAAGTCGAGCCAAATTCATATGAAGCTCATTTCAATCTTGCATTAGTACATGAGGTTACATTTAATTTTGTTCTTGCAAAAAAGGAATATCGTGCAGCTATAAGAATTAAACCTGAATCAATAAAAGCTCACTTGAATTTGGGTTTGGTGATTTATAAGGATGACACAGATAAATATGAAGATGCATTACACGAGTTTTTTTGGGTACTTGAACAGGAACCTG
>DAOVMD010000041.1 GCA_030630935.1 Candidatus Mcinerneyibacteriota bacterium
AAACGGAATAATTTGGTTTTATTCCTATATATGCGAATTTATTGATGTTTCGGTATATGTTCGCTCTCTCTTATGTCTGAATCACAAGTAAAATACAACCTCCAACATCTCCTTGAAGTTCTTTTCTCCAAATAAGATTACCGTCTTCATCAACATACCTTAATATTATAGAAGTATAGTCCGGGAAAATATTACAATTATTATAATAATGAGATATTTCACAATCAAAACGATTTAAAAAATAAGTAAAATAGTTATTTGATTCTGCTTCATCTAAAATTAAATAACCATTTTCTCCAAATGGTACAATATCAATACCATCACTTTCCCATAATTTCTTATGAAATGTTTTTCTCCAAACCTCATTACCATCTTCATCTATTTTTAATAACAATAAATCTAAAGTATTAATTTCTTTAAATAATACTTTTTCTTTTGAAGACTTGCGTCCGAGTATTAAATAACCTCCATCCCTTGAACTAATAATTCTAGTTCCTAAAATTCGTGAGTCTTCATCACTATAATTTTTCTCCCAAACTTTATGACCTAGATTATTGACCTTTATTATTTTAATTCTTTTTCTATAGTTTTTTGGGAAATAGGAGCATAGAATAAGAATAGAATTATCCTCACATTCCAATATTGAAGTTATCCAATCAACATTTTTTATATCATATCTCCATTTAAATTCTCCAGAGCTATTTATCATGCAAATATATTCAAAATATTCTTCTGGATACTTTGATGTAAAAACGTAATTATTATCTCTTGTTTTTATTATCTGATTATGTAGTCGTGAGGAAGCTTTATAAACCTTTGCAAATTTTATTGCATTTTTATCGTACTGATTTTCATATTTACCATTCCAATTATAATTAAATGAATCTTTTTCCGGTTGTTTCCCGATTAAAATAAAAACATTAATAGATAATACACTTATAGAAAATATCATTGATAAAAGTATAAATATCAAAGGTTTTTTTCCTTTGGATAACTTTTTATTTATTATTAAAAATACACAGGAAATAATAAAAGAGATAATTGCAATATAATTAAAATTACTAAAATAAAATTTTGTAAACTCATCAATATTTTGAAATAAAATCAATGTACTCCAAAAAGTCACGAACGATATTATCATTAATAATAATGCATTAGTTCTTAGATTCCTCTTTTTCTCTTCGTTGGAGATTTTAATTATTCCTGTTCCCAATAAAATATAATAAATAATTGAAGTAAAAAAAACTATAATTATTAAAAATGGCCAGACAGGAAAATAAATAGATGTAATTGAAAACATCAAGATTGATAAAATAAAGAATAACATTCCTTTTTTCACTTCTTTCTCCTGTTTCAATTAAATTTTAACATAATTTATTAATTAAATCAAGTACTTTTCAGTATTAGGGAGGGACGGACCTTTCATTTTGTTGCAGTATTATGTTTACTTCAGATGGGAAAATTAAGTTCATTTGGTTAGGGCATGTTTGGTTAACTCCGTTAACCAAACCGAGAGCAGAGAACTGAGAACAGAGAACAGTTGTTTTATAGATTGTAGATAGAGGAAAGGAGTTTATCTTATTATTCCAGATCTAGACCTAGATCTAGACAAAGTATTGTAAGCATTTAGTACAGTCTCGATCTGATATCTCGGTCTTGATACTATTGTTTTCGAAGAAAACAATGCCCCTACTGCATTGTTAATACATAATGCTAATCAATCTTCAATTAATAATTATCAATCATAAATCATAAATGTGTAGCGCAGCGAAACTATTGTTTTCTCCATCGTCGATGCATCCATATCCACTGATCGGGATACTTGAATATATACTCACTCACGAGGTCGGAGTATTTTTGTGTATTGAATTTAATTGCTTCATCTTTATCATCCATCTCAACGAATTTAAATGGCGGGAAAATATCAATTATAAGTTTTGTTTTATCATTCAGATCCCTGTGATTCAGGATTGGAATTACGGGGACTTTAAACTTTGAAGCCATTGCCGCGAGAGCATCGAATGTTGATGTTGGTTGTCCCATGAAATTCACAAATATGCTTGCATTTGGAACATATTGATCAATTACAAATCCGACTAATTCATTTCTATCTAAAGCTCTTTTTATCCGGAAGATTGATCGTTTATAATATATCGGATTGACCCCGCCCTGCTTTCTAATCTTCATCCAATAATCATTCACAAGATTTCCCTGTTTAAATATCTTTGTAATCAGGTTAACTTTAAATCCTGATAACCCGATTGCGGTCGCCATCAGATCCCAGTTGCCAATATGTGCAGTAAGGATCAAAGCTCTTTTCCCTGAACTCAGACCTTCTTCCAAATATTGTAAATTATTAATTTTAACTTTCTCTGAGATATTACTTTCATTCCACTTATTCAAGCGCAGGAACTCGGCGAGGTTCATTCCAAATTGCCGATATATTAAATTTGTCATGATTTTAATACGCCAGTCCGGGAAACTATCTCCATAAACTAACTTAAAGTTATCATGAATTATCTTTTTCCTTTTACCCTGAGTGAAGGATAAGAATCTAATAAGTCCCCCGAGAAAATTAATTGCAATTCGTTCAGGGAGAAGATTAATAAAAAAAGATATAAACAGGATTAATCCCAGGTAAATATTATCAAGTATTTTCTCATTTAATTTCATAATAAATTCAATAAGTATAATCTTAAGATATTCAGGGCATGCTGAGATGCCTGTACTTTAATCATTTTTCTAGTCCCATAAAACATAAACTTAAATGACTTCGTAATTTTTTTTGTGTCAATCGCCATAAAAACTAACCCGACTGGTTTCTCTTTTGTCCCGCCTGTTGGACCTGCAACCCCTGTGATTGAAATACCGATATCAGCATTTAACAGTTTCCTGACACCCTTTGCCATTGCAAGTGCAGTTTGACTGCTGACCGCACCAAATTTTAATAAGTTAGCTTTCTTAATTTTCAATAATTTCTCTTTCACTTCACAAGCATAACAGACCGTTGCCCCGAGAAAATATTTTGAAGACCCTGACACATTTGTTATTCTGTTCCCTAACATACCACCCGTACATGATTCAGCGAGTGAGATTGTTAGGTTTTTTTTCAGGAGTAAACCCCCGACTACAGATTCCAGGGTATCTTCATCATACCCGAAGATATTATGTTTAAATATCTTCTCCATCTCAAGTTGGACCTTTGAAATTATTTTCTTAACTTCTTTAAGATTCTTTCCACGGGCAGTTAACCTGATTGAAATTTCGGATGGTTTTGCAAGAAGTGCAATTGTAGGATTGCGATAGCTTTCAAATTGTGCTTTAATCATTTTATTAACTTGTGATTCGGGCAGCCCAATTACTTTTAAAATTCTTGAGAAAATAATTTTCCTCGGTACCTTAGTTTTCAGAAATTTAAGTACCGATGAATTAAACATCTGAATCATCTCTTCGGGAACTCCCGGTAAGATAATAAATATTTTCTTCCCTTTGTTAACAATGAATCCAGGGGCTGTACCGATTTTATTTTTAATTACCACAGCATTTTTCTTAAAGACGAGCGCTTGTTTAATATTTCCTTCGGGCATCTTCACATTAAACCGTTTAAATTTATT
This sequence comes from Candidatus Mcinerneyibacteriota bacterium, assembly GCA_030630935.1. GTDB lineage: Bacteria > AUK180 > AUK180 > JAQVHJ01 > JAQVHJ01 > DAOVMD01. The sequence continues at coordinate 3,615 of DAOVMD010000041.1, forward strand.
TTTAATATCCAGAAGAATTTTCTGATTCAGAACCAGGTCATAACCGAGGAACTCTGCGAGTGTTTCTTTTGTAATATCATCAACTGTCGGTCCAAGCCCGCCTGAGATTATTATCAGATTTGCTCTTGTCGAAGCAATCTTCAATGCAGCTTTTAATCTCTTCATATTATCCCCGGCAACTGTTTTGTAATAAACATTCACACCTAACATTGCCAGTTTACTTGCGATAAATGAAGAGTTTGTATCATGAATTTGACCAAGTAATAACTCAGTCCCTACTGAGATAATTTCCGCTCTCATATTACTTCTCCAAACGAAATTAAATAACCAAGCCTAATTAAAACATTCGTCATGACTCCCGCGATAATATCGTCGAGCATGATTCCTGTTCCGCCATCGAGTCTCTGAACTGAATTAATGAACCATGGCTTTGCCATATCAAGCGCCCTGAAAATCGCAAACGTTCCTAAAAATAATAACCCGATATACTTAACTTTTTCAAGTCTCAAAAATGAAAATGCAATGAATATCCCGGCGACTTCATCAATCGTAACTTTACCCGGATCTTTTTTCTGAAAAATTTTTTCTGCTGCAGTTGAGATTGGAATCCCTATCACTGAGAATATTAGAGCTAAACCCGGGATTATAAAGAAATAACTTGATTTAAAAGAAACAAAAATAAAAAATATTAAAATTGTATATACAAAAGTTGTAGTAGTACCCGGGAATACAGGCATATAACCCACAAAGCATGATGTCGATAGTAGTTTAACCATGAAATTCTTCATTTTACCAATCTTTTCTTATTACGTGAAAACTTTTAACTAAGTACGCCGTTCCTGAAACTAAAGTTGCAACAGTTGCGATATAAAATAGAATCATTGGGAACCATAACCAGACTCGCTGAAAGTTAACACTCTCCATTACATCCAGAGCATGAAACCCAATCATGAACCCGATTGCGATCTCCTGTAAAGTTGTTTTGGTTTTACCGAGAACATCAGACGGGATTGTAACACCTTCCGAAATTGCAATTATTCTCAAGCCTGTAACAATAAATTCTCTTCCAATAATAATCAAAGCAATCCAGCCCGGCAGCCATTCAAGCTGAACAAAAGCAATGAGTGCAGCACATAAAATCAATTTATCCGCAAGCGGATCCATAAATAACCCGAACTTTGTAATCATATTTTTTGACCTTGCCAGATACCCATCAATAATATCGGTTGCAACTGCAAAGAGAAATAGACCAAGAGCAAACCACAATGAGTATGGAGTAGATAACAATATTAGAATAAGGAGGAAAGGAACTAAAAGAATACGAATTACAGTGAGTTTATTAGCGATGTTCATTTTCTAACCCCCACTTCTTTCACAGATATTGAAACACCATCTGCATCAGTAACCAAAACCTTAACTAACTCACCGGGATCAAATATTTTATTTGAACTAAAATAAACTTTTAAATCTATATCAGGAGCGTCTGAACGGGTCCTGGTAATATATCTTTCATTGAACTTATCATCAACCATAACCTCAAGAGTCTTTCCTATTAAAAAAGAATTTTTTGAGTATAACTTTTCTTCACAGATCTCCGCTAAGTAATTATATCTCTCTGCAATTATTGAGTCCGGAACTTTATTCTTCAGGTTAAATGCAATGGTACCTTGCTCATCGGAATATTTAAAAATTCCTACCCTATCAATTTCTGTACTCTTTACAAAATCAACAAGCTCCTGAAAATCCGCATCAGATTCCCCCGGAAACCCGATAATAAATGTCGTTCTAATTGTGCTGTCAGGTATTAACTCCTTGATTTTATTAAAAAGCCTGGTAATATCTTCAAGGTTTGAAGACCTACGCATTGATTTTAGAATTTTATTTGAAGCATGTTGTACAGGAATATCGAAATATGGCAGAATTGATTTCGATTTTTTTATTAATGTGATTAACTCATCATCAAATCTATCAGGATTTAAATATAAAAGCCGAATCCAGGGAATTGATAATTTCAATTTTTCAATCTCGCCAAGTAACTCAGCCAAACCAGCTGCAGGTTTTAAATCCTTCCCATAAAAAGTTGTATCCTGCGAAATTAAAATCACTTCTTTTATCCCTAATTTCTCAAGGTTGATCAACTCATTCAAAATAGACTGTACCGGTCTGCTCCGGTATCGACCGCGAATAGATGGAATTGTACAGAATGAACAACTATTTGAACAGCCCTCAGAGATTTTCAAGTATGCGATATGCGGATAATTAATAATTATCCTTGGCGTATTCTCATCCATTAGATATAATCTTTCTGATTTAACAATACCGACATCATCTGTAAGTGCATCAATAATTTTTTCCGGAGAGTTGACATCTACAAAACAATCGACATCGTTAAACTCATCTTTAATTTTATCGAATCCAAAACGTTCAACTAAACAACCAACTACAATAATCTTTTTTATTCTTGATTCCTTTTGATTTTTAATCCGGTTTAATTTTTTAATTACATCATTACTCTCATCAATTGCATCCTGGATGAATCCGCATGTGTTTACAATGCAATAATCTGCTGTCTCTGGTGTATCAACTAAATTAAATTTTTCTAATAATAACATGGCAAGCATAACTTCAGAATCAACCTGGTTCTTTGAACAGCCTAAAGTAATGAAATAAATATTTTCATTCGAAACAATATCTTTCTTAATAGTCAATTATTTCAACCCCTTCAGGAATTTGGAGTTTGAAATATGATTTTTTAAATTCTTTATTTATCGTAACCTCTAAAAGGTTCAGCTTTAATACCCTGCCGTCCCTGGACCAAAGATAAACCATATTGGGCAGCAGATCAGATTTGTTAATGATGTAAATGATCTTATCAAAATTAATCTTCGTTTCAATATCCTTCTTAATCTTCAATTCAAGTAAGTAATTAAATTCGTTTTGAGCAACCGTAACATTAAACTTCTCATCAAAATCACCAACCGGTAGAATCTCGAATAATGTATTAATATCCTCGGCAGATTCAATCTTCCGCTTATAACAAATTCCATCCTTAACCAAATAAGTTAGAAGAGTTTCTCCGTCACAAACAATTATCTGTTTATCGGAGTCAAAGGTTTCAAGTTTAAAAAGTTTCTCTTTTTTAAATGTAAAACTTCCAGTCAGGAAATGAGTTTGGTCAATGAAACTAAGAAGTATCTCCTCCTCAAATTTACCGGTGATTGACTTCATTGATTTATAGAAATCCTTTATCATCTTAATTATTTCAACTTGCTCCTTTTCTGAAGCATCTTTCATATCTTCAACTCTAGTCCTGAAAATACCATCCAGTTTTGGTTTTGGAGATGGTTTTGGTGTATCGCCATTATCTGCGAAAACATTTAGAATTAAAAAACAGAATAATATTAGAATAATATTTTTTTTCATTTTATACCTCGTCTTTCTTTATATTCTTCCCAGGATATTAGGAGTTCCCGGCGATTTTTATCGTCAAGTGCAGAGATTAAACCTTCTTCTTCCATAACCTCAATTAATCTTGCAGCACGATTATATCCTATCTTAAGCCTGCGCTGTAAAAAGGATGCGGAAGGTTTTTTATAACTTAAAACAATTTCAATTGCATCAACATATAATTCATCATCGAGTGCTTCCTGCAGACTGAATCTACTGGAAGCATGTTCAATTTTTGCAAGTTCGAAACTTGCAAAATCCGGTTCACCCTGACCTTGCCAAAAATCAACAATCTTTCGTCTCTCTTTTTCAAATACGAATGCCGACTGAATTCTAATAGGATAGCCTTGACCGGGTGGTATGTATAACATATCACCTTTCCCGAGTAATTGCTCCGCCCCTTTCATATCAAGGATTGTTCTTGAATCCACTTTTGGAGCTACCTGGAATGCAACTCTTGCAAGGAGATTCGCTTTTATAACACCTGTTATTACATCTACTGATGGACGTTGAGTTGCAACAATTAAATGTATCCCGACCGCGCGCGCAAGCTGTGAAATCCTGGTTATGGATTCCTCAACGTCATTTTTGGAGCTGATCATTAAATCTGCAAGCTCATCGATTATAACAACAATATACGGCATGTGCTGGTATAACATCTTCTCCTCAACAGGAGTTTCATCAGTAAATTCCCGCTGTTTCTCAATGACTTTCTGATTGAATATCGTAATGTCCCGTGTCCCGGCATGCCCTAAACTTCTAAGACGGGAATCCATAATTCTTGTGATCTTCTTCAAAGCTTCAGCGGATTTCTTCGCTTCAACTTGAACCTTCATTAATAGATGCGGAAGTTTTCTGTAGATTGAGAATTCAACACGTTTCGGATCAATTAAAACTAACCTGAGGTCATCGGGTGATGAATTATTAATTAAACTTAAAATAATATTATTCATGAAAACAGATTTCCCGGACCCTGTAGTTCCTGCAATAAGAAGATGGGGCATCTCTTTTAAATTATCTATGATCGTATTACCCTCAATATCTTTTCCTATTGAAATTGTTAAATTAGATTTCTGCTGCGACTCCAGGTACTCGGAAGATGTTATCAATTCCTTAAAATAAACAATTTGAGCTTCCGGGTTGGGTATTTCAATACCGACTGCGGTCTTACCCGGGATTGGGGCGATTACCCTAATCCTGGTTGCTTTAATTGCATAAGCAATATCATCTGCAAGCTTAGTAATACTGGATACCTTAATCCCAGGAGCAAGTTTAATTTCAAACCTGGAAATCACCGGACCCTTAACAATGTTTTCTATTCGGGCGGTTACACCAAAGTCTCTTAAACATTCAAGGAGAAGCTCGCCATTGGCCTTCAAAATATTAGTTAATTCACGACTCTGAGCTTTCTGGGGAATTTCATAAATATTTAAACCGGGAAGCTTATAATTCTTCTGTGAATCAGGTGGAGTAAATGTAACCTTAATCGGTTTCTCTTTTTTCTCTTGAACATTCTTCCTGGCTGGGGGTTCTTTAATATCCTTTGTTGAACCCGATACTTTAATTTGGTCTGGCTTGGTTTCCTTCTTGAATTTTTCCTGCTTCTTTGCAAGGCGCTCACGAAACTTCTCTCGCTCCTTAATCTTATCTTCCTGTTTCCTTTTATCTTTTATTAACTTCTTCTCCTTTGAAGTTTCTCTTCTTTGAATCCAGAAATCCCGGAGCTTCATCAGGATCTTAGAGAAAACAATCTCTGTACTGATTATTACTGAAACGATAATTAGAAGAATAATTACCAGGTATGCTCCTAATATCCCGAAGATCTCAAAGAACTTCTGTGAAATGAATTTACCCAATAGACCAACTCTATTATAATACTCAGGGTGAGACCAAACTTTGTAATAAATCCCTAATAATGAAGATACCGAAATTAGAGTAATCAAAAATGAAACCAATTGAAGCCAGAACTTTTTAATTGCTCTTTTAAAAAACTTATATACACCAAGATAAATTAATATTGCAGGAATCAGATAAGTTGACCAGCCAATAAACCAGATTAGGCTGCTGGCGATTACCTTCCCTGCTTTGCCTACGATGTTCTGAATATCTCTCTCAGGATCATAAGTCACCAGAGTAATCAACATGAATATCCCTAAAAATATTAGAATTATTCCGATAAGTTCATTAAACTGCTCCTGACTAACAATCCTTTTTCCTTTCTCAGACTTATTATTCTTCATAATCCAACTATACTTAAAATTATTAATAAAAAACCAAAACCAAAACAGTAATAGGAGAAGATATTTAATTTATTTTTCTTTACAACTTTTGAAAGTAAGGATACACCTACAAACCCTGCTGCAACACCGGCTGCCATCCCAGTTAAGAATATCCAAACTGCTTCATTTGTTATTTCCTGAAAATTTATATCCAGAACTGTTAATAAAGTAGCTCCTGCAATTGCGGGTATCGATAATAGAAATGAGAACTCGAATGCTTCAGTTTTATCTAAGCCCCTGAGTAAACCACCCGAGATTGTGGAGCCCGAACGCGAAATCCCCGGGATAACCGCAAAACCCTGGATCACACCAATTATAATTGCATCAAGCAAATTAAGCTTTCTATATGAATCCTGTGTCTTCCGTAAATATGGCAGCAGCATCAAACCTCCTGTTACTAATAGAAATAGCCCGATATAAATTATTCTGTTGAAAATAACTTCTTCAATGAACTCTTTAATCATCAGCCCGATTATTGCAGTTGGTATCGACCCTATTATAATAAATAGAATCTTGTTAAACGACTCTTTATCTTCTGAGGATTTAGTTCTTTTAAAAATAAACCTGGTAGAAATAATTAATTTTAAAAGTTGTTTCCTGAAAAAAACTATTATTACAATCAAAGTCGCGAAATGAAGAGCAACATCGAAAGAAAGACTATATTTCTGAAAGAATAATAAATCTTTAAATAATAAATTTTGTAAAGCAGCCAGATGACCCGAGGAACTAACCGGTAAGAACTCAGTTAGCCCCTGGATTACACCTAAGAAAACAGCAATTAAAATTAACATTACATAAATTTATAGTGACTTTAAAGTTTGGTCAATTTGCTTAATACGTTTATCAATTGCCTCATTTTGTGAGGTAGAGGTCGCATAAGTTTTCGCCTTTTCAAGACTCTCTTTACCCTTCTTTAAAATCTCCTTAGCTTCAGCAGGTTGTGTAGATTTCATTTTAAGACCCAAGATAAAACGAGTATAACCAAGGTTATAATAAACCTGGAAACCATATTTTGATGGAACCTTCATCCCAGAAGCTTTAGTAAAATTCTCTTCCGCATTCTTAAAATCCTTTTTACTGAAATAAGCATTTCCCAAATCCATATATACATAAAAATCTGCAGCACCCGCTGCAATTACTTTTTCATATAATATTATAGCTTCATCAAAATTACCTGAGGTCAATGCATCTGCAGCTTCTTGAATGAGAGCATCAGTTTGCCCCGAGGAACCTGAGGTTATTTTTGAATAATAACTTTTTGATTTTAAATGATATTCTTGTGCAAGGGAGCTGTCCCCATTGGCCTTGGCTTCTCTCTCTAATCCCTGATAACTCTTTGCTGCACCTTCGTATGCTTTCTGGAGAAGATCTTCTTTTGGTTTTGGAGTTGAATTAATAATCCTTTCAAAAATCTCAGCTGATTTTTTGTATTTCTTATTATTCAAAAACCTGACACCTATCTGCTCTAATCTGTCATTATCAATGTCCTCAGATAAAACTTGGTCATAGATTATCAGGGCAGCATCAAAATCATTACTATCTTCAAGAATACCAGCTTTTAAAATTTTCAATTCCAAGATATCATTTGGTTTTGCGGTTGCAATCGCTTCGTCAATTGCCTTTAAAGCAGCCTTTGTGTCACCCTTATATTTATATAAGGCAGCAATCCTGGTTTGGGTCAAACCCTCGATTTTGTATTTTAAGGCTTTCAATTCATAATCAATTGCCTTATCTAAATATTGTGAATCCTTTTTCTCCGATTCGTTATATTTTGCCTCATAAATAAGACTGAGGCTATGATATATATATGGGGTCACATGCTCGGTACCACGGTCTTTGGGAATTGCAAATATCTTGTTAAAAGTACTTATAGCAAGATCCCATTTCTGCTGTCTCTGGTAAATCGTAGCAAGACGGAAATAAACATGAGAACTCCTATTCCTCTTCATATATTTCTTCGTGAACTCTTCTGCGGTATCATAATCATTCATAAGCATATAGATATCGGTAAGCTTAGTAAATGCTTCCATATAGCCGGGATCTAAATCTAAAACTTTCTTGTAATAATTAATAGCTTCTTTTAACTCTATTGCTGCCGCATCTTCTTTTTCCTTGATCTTTGCAGGATCAGTTAAATACATTGTCTCGTTTAGAATTTCCATACCCTTTCTATGGTGTTTATCTGCTTTCTTTAACATCTTTGCGGATAATTCACCTAATGAAAAAACATTAACCGTGAATAACGTAATGAGTAAAATGGAAATTAATAAGGTTCTATTTCGCATTTCTTCCTCCTTATAGACTAGAATTACTTAAATGTTATTTTTTCTTTTTATGTCTATTAGCTCTTCTTCTCTTTTTCCGTTTATGCTTTTTTACTTTCATTAACTTTCTTTTTCTTCCTGATGGCATTAAGTAATCACCTCCTTTATTGTGATTTAAAATCCATTTATTATATCATATAATATTAGGTAATTCAAGTAAAAAGTTAGTAATAATATATTATATAGATATCAGAGAGCAGAGAACAGAGAGCAGACCCAGAACCACGCACTTCGTTAGGGTATCTGGGCTCCGGAACAGTCGTTTTATAGATAGCATACAGCTGCGCTGTCGAGAACAAAGAACATACCCTGAACCACGCGCTTCGTTAGGGTTCTGGGCGTCGGAACAGTCGTTTCTCAGAGAACTGATATGATGCAATATTTGCTGCTCTATCAAATATAACGATTTTGGCGGGGTTTTATTTCAAGAACTAAAGAACTAAAGAGTTAAAGTGTTCAATAGTTAAAATGTTAATAAATGCGTTTAAATGTTTAATCAGTTACAATAGTTCAATGGTTTAAGAGTTAATAAAACCGTTAAAGTGTTATTGTAGAGACGTGCCATGTTCAAGCAACTCCGTTGCTTGAACAGAGAGCAGATAGCTGAGAACAGACCCTGTACCACTGCTTTCGCTTGGGTGCAGGGCGCGGAAACAATCGTTTTGAAGATTAAAGTCCTGCGACAAGCGTAGCGCAGACGTCCCGTATGTCCATAGGACATCGGGATTAA
>DAOVMD010000245.1 GCA_030630935.1 Candidatus Mcinerneyibacteriota bacterium
AAAGTATTTTATTATCATTACTTTACTCTCCCTCTTCAATATCATTACATTCAGTACTTCAGGTACTGAAATGTTTGGGGAGGAAGGGAAACTTTATTCTGCAAGTTCACTTGCAATGGGACATACTTCAATAATTGGTTATAGAGGCCCTGAAACAATCTATAATAACCCGGCTAACCTTGCTGACACGACTGACTTGAAATTTGATTTAAGCTATAACATGCTGCTCCTGAGTGAACACAGGTCGTATCCTGCTTATAGTTTCTTTGATAACCTGATTGGGTATCAAACTTATGTTTCAAATCAGAATGTTTATCCCGATTTCAGCTTTGGAATCTCGAAAGGATTTAAATTCGGGGCAAATACCGTAGGAGTAGGTTTTGCATATCTACCGGTTTATAGTTTCAATTTTGATTACCTTGAAGAAGTACGGAATGAAAATGACCCGGAACCAATGAAGATTGCAAATAATATAATTGAAAGAACAGGTATCTTAGGATCATATTCCTTAGGTTTTGGGTATAAATTCAGAAAACTGTTTTCAGTTGGGCTTGCATTTAATATGTTAAGCGGAACAATTGATAATACAGTTGCAGTTAGGTTTACTGATGATGCACTTGCAACAGTTCCAACTGATCCGGGTTATACATTGAACAGTACGTATGAATTGAGCGGGACTTCATTTACAGTTGGTGGAAATTTCTATCTTAAGAGATTTCACTTTGGAATTTCATATAAGAGTGGTGCGGAAGTTGGAAAGACATTCACATTTATGCAAGATGATACAATGCTGAATGATGAGGACTTGACATTTAAACTGCCTTCATCTTATGGAATTGCAATTCAATACTTACCAAGAAATGGAATCTGGACAAAGATAATTCTTGAGTATGAACATATTGCATGGAGTCAATTCGAAAGCAGTATTTCTGATATTTTAGATATGGGATTCACTGATGATGAACTTGCAAAGTATCGGATGCTCGGAATTAACGTGATTGAAAACCTTGATGATATCGATTATTACAAATTGGGAATTGAACATATTTTCCCAACCGGTGCAATCATGAGATTAGGATTCTATAACAAGAACAGCTATATTAGTAAGAACTTGAAAACTGTCGGGTTCACTGCAGGAACCGGGTTCTCAGTTTCAGATTTATTACAGATCAATATAGGTGTTGATGTAGCAAAGAGAAAATATTATACAAGTGACTTATTTCCTGATAGTTTATATTCGGATTTCTATGGGTTTATGGATCCGGTTGAAGATAGAACTTCACAAGATGTGGTTGAAGAAGTTGAATCAACAATCCAATTTTCACTCAGCTTTACATTTTAAAGAATAGGAGAATATTAAAATGAAGTTTAAACTGAAATCATTCGTATTTCCGACTTTACTATTCCTCCTCATTCTTATATCCGTAAATGTCTTTGCCGGAACCGGTAAATTGATAATACTTCATACGAATGATATCCATGGAGGAATAAGTGCAAGCGGTGCATGGTGGATGAACCCCGCGTTCCCTCCGCCATTAGGTGGTGCAGCATCTGCAGTTACAATTATTAAACAGGTCAGAGCTGAAGCAGAGAAAAAGGGGTATGAACTTTTGATACTTGATGCCGGAGATATCTGGCAGGGTACACCGGTTGGTGATAAAACAGAAGGTAGAGCAATTCTTAAATTTTTTGAATTAGGAGGTTTTGATGCCAGAACCTTAGGCAATCATGATTTTGATGCCGGCTGGGAAGTTGCGAAGAATACAACTGAAGCAACAGATATCCCCCTCGTATGCTGTAATGTTATCGATGAGACTACAGGAAATCTTCCGGAGTGGAAGAATCTATCCGCATATATTATTGTTGAGAAAGGTGGCTTAAAGATTGGAATCGTTGGTGGAATTACAGATGATATGGAGTCGTTATTACCTGGAAATAAATTAGGGCCGATTAAATTCCCAAAAATTGGTCTTACTCTTCCAAAATATATTAAGGAAATGAAGGAGAAGGATGCTGATATTATTATTGGACTTTTCCATACCGGAATCTCATTCTCGAAAGAAGCAAAGTATAAAATTCTGATGGAATGGGAGAAGGAAGCAGATGAAAAGGGTTTAGTACACGGGACTGATGAATATACTAATTTTATTTATGAAAAGAAAGGGTTTGGCCTTCAGGACCAGGAGATCGCTGACCTGGTACCGGGATTAGATATTATTGTAGGCGGTCATTCTCATTCAGGATTATATCCGCCCTGGGAAGACCCGAGAAACCATACAATCGTTGTACAAGCCTACTCGAAACTTAGTTCCTTAGGACAGTTAGAGATTAATTATGATGAAGATACAAAGAATATTGTCGGGTATCATGCATTTAATTATACTCTCTTAACTGAAGAGATTGAACCTGATAAAGAAACTGATGAAATCATCGGGAAGATGGTAAAAGAAGCTGAAGCAGGAATGAATGTTGCAATCGCACATTCAAAGAAACCTTTGACAAGAGGAAATGATGAAACTCTACTGGGAAACTTGATAACAGATGCAATTAGAGAAAACTTCAACCTTGACGTAGTTCTCTTTAATAGAGGCGGTATGAGAGCTGACCTGCCGATTGGTGACCTGACAGAGATGGATATTTATAAAGTACTGCCGTTTGGAAACTCGGTTGTGACAATGAAAGTTTCAGGGCATATGTTAAAGGAGATTCTCGAGGTGGGATTCTCTGGTAGAAGAAGAGATACGCAACTTTCAGGAGTAACCGCAAAATATAACCCGACTTTCCCTGAGAAAGAACGGATCTGTGATCTTTTGATTAATGGAAAACCCCTTGATCTCGATGCAACATATACCTTTGCAACTTCAGATTACCTTGCAAGAGGTGCAGTAGGGTATTATATGTTCCCTAGAATTGAAGAAAAGGATTATACAGGAGTTACGGTCAGGGAAACTCTATTGGAGTACGTTAAAAAGCATTCTCCGGTTGAGATTGATTTGGAAGGAAGGATTAGACGTGATGATACTGCTCAATATTCTGAGGAGATGAAAACTATGAATGCTGAAATAAAGACTAGAGAACTTAAATTGGGAGATAGTGAACCCGACGTTGATTATAGGTAAAAATTAAAAGGTGTTATAAAATGCAAACTATTGATGAAAGAAAAATTATCATTAACGAGATGATTTTCGAAGATGAAGTCTTCATTTCTAAAATGGATAAGTTAAATGAGAAGGGGAAGGAGCTGGTTGATAATATTCAACTTGATGCTGAGAAGATTGCTGAACAGACCGTGAAACTGGAGGATGACGAGGCATATAGGTATATGGCAGAACATATTAAAAGAGCAAAAAAGAACATTGTGAAATCCTATAGAAAGTATCATTCCCCAAAAACAGAAGATAAAATAAGTGATGACTCGGATAGAATTCCTGATGAACAACCAAGTTATTTAACCGATGGTGCAAAAGACCTCCAGGAAAAATTTAAAACTAAAGATCAAGATGCTGCGAAGAAAAAATACAAAAATAATTATAAGAATTATAAACAATATAAAAAGAAAAATCGGAATAACTAAGTATTGGTGGTCCCGGTAATAAACATCGGGATCGCTCATAAATTCGCGGCTTACTGAAGAAGGAAAAGCAATCCAATCAATTGTATCAGAAAATTATTATAACAATATTCCGGGTATTGAACGATGTTTAAAATAACTAAAAACAGAAACCTAATTATTCTCTTTTTTTTCTTATCGGTTATTCTTACCCCAATAATTTCGTATTCAGAGATCATATTTGAAGTGGAAGATTTCTTCGCGGATAATGATCCAACCCATCGGTATTTTGGACCAATTATTCATAACCCAGTTGATTTTAATGGAGATTTGATAGGGAACAAACATTCACTTTACAGAATAGTAGCATTAGACGGAATATTTATATATCAAGATATTAAAATACCTGGAATTAAAGTCAATAAAATAGTAGGTTTAGATCCATTATATTTAATTGTAGGAACTAACCAGGGTTTATTTTTATTAGATGGTAATATGATAATAAATCATGATCTATACACTTATTTTAACGTTTCAGAGAAAAAAACCCTTAATAAAATAATTTATCCTATTTATAGTGGAAGGGTTACTGATATTCAGTTTCCTACAGGTTGCGGGATAAATGATACATTCTTTTTCTGTTCTGAAAATAAAATTATCAAAGCTCACTATGATTTTACTAAAACTACTAAAAGAAATATTCAAGATAATTTTGAAATTATCTATGAGGGGAAACAATTTATTTACAACTTTACAATTGAGCCCCCTGAGATATTCATTGGATTTTATCCAAAGGGATTTGAGTTGAGAAAGTTTAATGTAAGAGATAACACAATTGGAAAAAGACTTTATCGAAATAGGAATATTTTATTAAAAAGTAGTGACCGAGAAAAATCCGTATCACCATTTACTGGAAAAAGATTTTATCGAAATATGGATGTTTTATTAAAAAGTGGTAGTCGAGTGAAATCCAGGGATCCATTTACGATTATTACTCCGGATAATGAAGTTTATGAATTAAAAATTTATCCTTTCTTTTCAAGCTTAAAAAAAGAAAAACGAAGAATTCCAAAATTTAATTATGAATATTGGTCTTTTAGTGACCAGGATTTTAAAAACAATTCAAAGTATTTTCCTTATGGTGATATCTACTCTTTATCGTATAATGAAAAGTCCTTTATCGGTACTTGGGGAAATGGAATATTCATCACTGAAAATCCTATGATGTCACATTTATTTGATGATGAAATCATAACTGGAATTATTCATTATAAAGATAAAATAATTTATTCAACATGGGATGGAAAGATTGGAATTTTAAATAAGAAGTTAGAGAAAGATTTCAAAGATAAAAACAAGATTAAATTGATTTACAAAGGTGAGAACAATTATTCTTTTTATGCTGATCCGCCAATACATTTAATGGAGAATATTTATCATTTGAAACTTGGGCATCATGATAATCTGTATATATGCGGTAAGGGTACGATAAAAGTTGTTAATTTGAAAAATACAAAATTTAATAATTCAGAATTTCAGGATGGGCTAGAATTAAATATTCCGGAGGCTATGAAGGATACAGAATTCCTTTCGCTTGGTGAATATTATTCTGAAGAAGGATACCTACATATTTTTGCCGGTACATTTCAGAATGGTTTGCTTCACTATATTATCACACATAATGATAAGCATCATTATCATATTTTAAAAGATGAAAGTATTCC
>DAOVMD010000418.1 GCA_030630935.1 Candidatus Mcinerneyibacteriota bacterium
CTCCATAAATGCAACTTCGGTGATGGGCTGTTGGCTATACTTTGCCCATATCGGACTTTAACCGATAAGAAATTACAAGCTTTGCTTGGCGCACGCAAAATAATTATTCATTTTTCATTTTTACTTCTTCATTCTTACTTGCAAAGTGTACTATTTTACAACTTTCCAATCATTACGTACACACTTACAGAATCCATGATATATTGCACATATCCCTCCTAATGTAGCAAATAATCCCCAAAACAGCGGCATTCCGAAGATATAAACAAGCGAAATTTGTCCGTTATTCTCTCTAATCTTGTCAGAGATTATTGGAACATAATAAATTCCTGCAGTAATCAGTATACAACCTACAACAACAATCATGTGCCCGAAAATAATATTTCCATAACGGGAATTAGTAAACTTTAACATAATCAATCCACCGCCAATTATAAGCTTGATTACACCCCAAAGGTATACTCCTATTACAAGATGATAGATCCCAAAAGCTGCAAGCCCAACTCCAAGGATTAATCCTACAATTCCTCTTGATTTCATTGTTAACTCCTAATTTTTTATATTAACTATCAGATCAAATTGATTATAACAATTCTCTTTACAATTGTCAAGAAACTCCTGATATTTTTTATCAGGAGTTTCCCCAAAAAATCCATCCAAAACTTTATAACTATTGTTATATAGAGAATTAATTGATTTTCAGAAGTGAGAAAGTCTAATTTTGAAAAAATGGGGAAAGTTTGCTCCTGCAAGCAGGAGTATCTTACAAATAATCTCTATGACAAACCAACCATTATTTTTTCAAAACCCCTGGTTTTTATTATGTCCCGGAGGGACAAAGGAAAGTAGCCCCATGTTTCAACATGGGGTAAAGAAATCCTCAAAAACATCACCGATTAGTTCAATAACCCATTCCTAAAATATATTAACTGCAATGTAATGTTCATTCCAATATACACATGAATAATAATTATACGGATTTATTTTTCATTGATAAAAAACAATAATAAAGCATCATGAAACCTCGCATCGATTAACCTCGATGCATTCCATATAAAAAAATGGAAGAACTCCTTCTGATTTTTTAAATCTTGAAATATTTAAATTTTTATGCTATAATGAGATTAGAACATTTGAATCTGGTAAAGAGTATGAAATTAAAAGAGATTAAATGTAAGAACTGCGGTGGGGAGCTTCAGTTTCTATCAAACGAGAAAATGCTCAAGTGTGGTTTTTGCGGGAGCAAGTTTTTATTAGATGATATTAAGGATGTTGAGATTAAAAATCCTGATGCGATCATTGCTTTCAAGTCAGATCAATCAGGTATAAAGGAATCATTAATTACCTGGTTGAAACAACATAAATTCATCCCTGATGATATTGAAAAAATTTCAATCACAGATTTCTCCGGTGTTTATATTCCTTTATATTTTTTTAAGGTTAAGTATTCTGTTGACTGGACCGCAACGAGTATTTTTTATGAAGATGAAACGTTTGAATCATACGAACAAGTTTATAAAGATGGCGGGATGCGAAGTGTTCCTGTTACAAAAACCCGCCAGGTAAAACGCAACACTCCTGCAAATGGAAGGCTTAATTTAAATTATGATTACATTGAACTGGCTTCAAATAATTTAGATGATGAGTCGGTGTTTTGTAAAAATGTTTTTAATAAATACAAGAACAACACAACAAAGTTTTCCGATTCAGCTATTGCTCAGCATATATTGGAACCATTCACTGTTCTCCCTGAAGATTGTCACAAATCAATTGAAAAAGCATTAGAAAATTACATAAAATCTGATATTAGCCGCACTGTTCCCGGTGATTCCTTTAAAGGGCTGAATTGGTCAGTTGATGAATTAGATTTCAAAGAAAAGCGTTATTATATCCCTGTTTGGATAATAAATTACGAATATAATAATGAGAAATACAAATGCCTCCTTGATGGAGTGGACCTGAAATTAGCAGCAGGCTCCAAACCTGATGATCCGGAGAAGATAAAACAAGAAGAAGAAGAGGCTGAAAAGAAGAAAAGAGATGAGGAGGAAAAGAACGCTGATATTCTTCAAGAATATAAAGATATGAGGAAATATGCAAATATGTCATATCTCATATTAACAATTTACCTCATTGCCTTTTATATAACTGAACTTTTATTCTATAATAGATATGCTCATCACATGATTTCACTAAAAGTATTTCTTCTTTCTTTTGTAATCGGCATCATTGGTTTTATTATATTCTTCAAGATTACAAAAGCTGTAAGAAATAAAATTTTAAATGATAGTGAGAAATTTTTAATAGATAAAGGCAGCATTATTCCTCCAAAGAAAAGACCAAAATCTTTACTAATTATTTTTAAAATTATTTTTATAATCAGTATCTGTTACTACTCATATTTAATGTTCTCTATTGAAAAAGCCAAGTGTATTAAATTCCCTAAAAATGTTATTGAATGGGTAAAGCAGAAAGTAAAGTCCCTCCACTGATTCGGTTAACTCTGTTAACCTCATCGAGAATAGATAGCAGAGAACAGAAAACCGCTTCGCTTCGCTCTGCAACGAAGAAGTAAGAATGAATAATGAAGAATGAAAAATGTTTTTGCATGATAAATCATAAGATGCTTTATTGTATATTAAGTTTATTTAAGAACCAATTTATTTCACAGTTTCTTCTTATGATTTATTAAGCATCAAATGCTCTAAACAAACTTAAACTAAATAAGTAGGTTTCTTAAGAATCCATTTAAAGTCTCCCGATACGCTTCGCGATACGGGATCTACTCTCTCTGATTATCGACCTGCTGAAGAAATATGTTTTTTTGTTTATTTTTTTTATTTTTGTTTTCTTTCGTAATGAGTGATTAATGGGACACTCTTGATAAATTTGAAAAATACATTTCTTTGGAGACAGAGGAAAGTTTTATTACTAATGCTACTTTATTTTCATTAACAGAATGTCCCAGGTTTTTTCTTTTTTATTTTTTTTATTTTTTATTTTTCATACGGGAGGATTAAGTTCTTTTGGTCAGGGCGAAGGCCCTTCGCCCCCAATGTCAGTGAATTAAGGAAATATTTTAAAATAATCTTATTATTTTTAAAATAATAATTTTATTAATTGTGTATTTTTTTCAATTTTTAAAAAGATTACTTATTTTTACATTAGATAA